>CBDUDY010000122.1:0-7037 GCA_965366055.1 uncultured bacterium | reverse complement strand
CACTTTCAACAGTTTGCTACTGGTGCTACACTTGGCCCGATGGATTCATTCTTGGTTTTGAGAGGAATTAAAACCCTGCATTTGCGTATGCAAAGACATTCTGAAAATGGTTTGAAAGTCGCAGAATTTTTGGTAAAACATGGACTTGTAGACAACGTTTATTATCCCGGTCTAAAATCACATCCACAATATGAAATTTGCCAAAAGCAGATGTCAAAAGGTTTTGGTGGAATGGTTTCATTTACTTTTAAATCAGGTTCTAAGCAGGATGCTATAACATTTCTTGAAAATTTGAATTTATTCACCCTTGCAGAATCTTTAGGAGGAGTAGAATCATTAGCAAATCTTCCATCCATGATGTCGCATGCTTCAATTCCCGAAGAAATTCGTTGCGAAGTGGGAATTTCTGATGATCTAATTAGGTTAAGTGTAGGAATAGAAGATCTAGATGATTTAATTGAAGATCTTGAACAGGCTTTTGAAAGAATTTAGACTTCGGAGGGAATTAAACTTACTTGATTTTTTTTTCAATAATACGCCCGAATTTGTTCGGTTATTTAGTAACCTAAATAATAAATATATCCAACAGAAAGCCAAATGTTCCAGTCATTCGACTTGTTTTCGGTATAGATTTTTGGATCTGGTCGCATTCCATCTACATAATCAGAAAAGTAATACTGAGCGCGCAAATCTAACATTAAATCTGAAACGGTATTCAGTTTATATCTTGTGCCAACACTTCCAACAATAGACCAAACTGTATCTTCATCATTTGAAAGAGCGCCATTAGAATATTTTACAGGAGTTGTTTTAGGAGTGTTTAATTTCCCTAATGTGCTATAAATTTCTGGTTTATAAAAACTATACTGACCACCAAAACTGACGTATGGAGCCCAGGAGTTTGGAGTATTTCCAAAATCTTCTATACTTAAAGGGTAGTACTCAAATTGAACTCCAAGGTTTGTGATAGAAGTACTTCCACGCATAGCTCGCAGTTGCTTGGCAAAGGTAGATTGCTTTTTCTCATCAACATATTTTCCATAATGCTGAAATGTAACTTTTTGATATGAAATTTCGCTTCGAACTTTAAAATGGTCTTTAAGAAAATCCTGCCATATAGTTCGGCTGCTATTGTGCATATCGGAGAAATTCATATAATGGACAACTCCAACTCCATAACCAATATTTCCCATTCCGGACTTAAAATCACCGCTTTCACCGTAGTCTGATTTGAAAATTGTAGGTCCTGTCACTATTCCCACTTCATGAGATATTCCAAATTGAGCTATTGCATTATTTATAAATGCAAGCAGCAAGAGAGCTGTGATATAGTACTTACTCATAGGAATTTGCATTATATTATTTAACAAATATATAAAAACATCGTCACTTTTAACAAAATATATATAAAGGTTCAAAAAATCGCAAATTCATTTTTAAAAATCACGTTTACATGCAGATATGTCCGATAAAAGACACTTTTATACACTTTACTTAAATTCCATATCATCACATCTATATGAAAATCACAATAGTTTCGTTTTGTAGTATATTTGTTTTTTTAAAAGAACCCAATGAACAAGGTATTCTATATTTTTCTCTCCTTAATCTTTTCTCAGCTTAGTTTTGCGCAATTCAATAAACAGTGGAAGGGTTATTTCTCCTATAGTGAGATAAAAGATTTGTCGCAGTCAAATACTACAATTTATGCGGCTTCAGAAAATGCATTATTTTCGCTGAATAATGTCAGCAATATTCTCAAGACTACTAATACAGTTGATGGTCTTGCTGGAGAATCTATCAGCGCCATCCATTACAGTCGGTACTTTAATAAGACCATAATTGGATATGAAAATGGGTTGATTCTTATAATAAATGAAACAGATGGAAGTATTCTCAATGTCGTGGATATCATCAACAAACAACTGCCGACAAGTATTAAGAAAGTAAATCACATTAATGAGTTTGATGGAATATTATACATTTCTTGCGACTTCGGAATTGTACAATACAAGCTGGCTACTTCCGGTTTTGGAGACACTTATTTTATTGGAGCAGCGGGCGAAGAAATAATCGTAAATCAGTCTGCAGTATTTCAAGGAAAAATTTATGCTGCTACTAATCAAGGAATAAAAGTTGCGTCGGTAAATAATCCAAACTTGAATGATTTTATGCAGTGGCAACAAATCGTGCCGGGAACTTGGAAGGGTGTGGAAACTTTCAATACTCAGCTACTTGCTTCAGATAATACTGGAAGACTCACAAAACTTCAAGGAAGTAATTTTGTAACCGTAAGCCAACAATCTTTGGAGATTTTAGATTTGCGGGCTTCAGAAGATTTTTTAACCGTAACAACTGCGACAAACGTATTTATTTACAATATAAATCTTGCAGTAGCAACGCAGGTAAATAATTTGAGTATGGCTCAGCCAAATCCGCTTTTTACTTGTGCTACAGTAATAAATGGCGCTATCTACATCGGTACTCGAGAGAATGGCGTTTTGCAAACAGATATTTTTAATCCTAATTCTTTCCAAAATATCGAACCTACTGGACCGATGCGTAATAATATTTTCTCTATAAATGCAGCCGGGCCTGATCTTTGGGCGGTCTACGGAGGTTACAATGAACCTTATGCGCCATTGGGCCAAAATGGTTATGGCATTAGCAAGTACAGTAATTCTACTTGGAAAAATATTCCCTACAAAGATGTTCATCCTGTGGGAAAAGTAGTTGCAGATTTAGTACGAGTTACTGTAAATCCTTCCAACCCTAAAGAAATTTTTGTAAGCTCCTATCAGAGTGGATTGGTGCAATTTGAAAATGATGAGTTTGTGAAGCTTTATGATGAATCAAATAGTGGACTGCAATCGCTTCTTTTTACTCCAGATCCATCATATAAAAGTATCAGAATCGAAGAAAGTGTTTTTGATAGAAGTGGAAATTTATGGATGACCAATGTTGCTGTCGAGAAACCGCTGAAAGTATTAAAACCTAACGGACAATGGAGTTCGTATGCACTTACCGCAATCAATGATCCCGATTTTAATAATCGTTTTGGTCGAATGCGAATCGATAAGAATAATGTAAAATGGATCGCTACTAAAACTGGCGGACTAGTTGGCTTTAATGAAGTAGGAAATATTTCCAAAAAGGTTGCAATGGGCGCCGATGCAGGAAACTTGCCAAGTAATGATGTTCGCGCACTTGCTATTGATACTCGAAATACAATGTGGATTGGTACTCGTAATGGCCTCCGAACGATGCCGGTTGATAGATTTTCTACTGAAGGACAAATGCAGTCAAAAGCTATTATTATTCTGGAAGACGGCGTTCCGCAAGAACTTCTATATGAGCAATATATTACCGATATTGTTGTAGATGGTGCCAATAACAAGTGGATCGCTACCGCAGATTCGGGCGTGTTTTTGCTTTCTGCAAACGGACAGGAGACAATTTATAGATTTACCAAAAAGAATTCGCCATTACCAAGCGATGGGATAAAGGATATTGACATTAATCAGACTACTGGAGAAGTCTTTTTTGTTACGGACAAGGGAATGGTTTCTTTTAAAGGACTTGCCACAAATACTAGTAGCAATCTTAATAATGTAGTTGTCTATCCAAATCCTGTTAGACCAGAGTATGTGGGAACTGTCAAAATTACAGGTCTTGTAGATAAAGCGACTGTGAAAATCGCCGATATTGGTGGAAATCTTGTGTACGAAGTTGTTGCCGAAGGTGGGACTATCGAGTGGGATACAACAGCATTTGGCAAGTACCGCGTTGCTTCTGGAGTTTATATGATCTTTATTTCGACTCAAGATGGCGCCGAAACCAAGGTTAAAAAAGTGATGATTATTAGGTAAAAGCAAGATATTCTTTGGCGATTTAATTTCTAAAAATTAGAAAAAAATGAATAAATTTCTTGTCGTTTTAATGGCAATTATTAATGTTAATTGCCTTTCACAATCTAAAGTTGCCTATTTGAGGGACAATAATTTTGATTTAAATTCACAAAATTTCAATTTTCCTCAAAAGGATTTTAAAATCATTGGATTTGGTGCCTATCATGGAAGTGCCAAAACGGAGCAAGTAGAATATTCTCTTTTGAAATCGCTTGCAAATCAGGGAGTGATAAAATTTTATTTGCCAGAAACTGACTTTAGCATAGCACATTATTTTGACCAATATTTAATTTCTGGGGACACCCTTTTATTAAAAGACTTAGTCAAACATTACGGAATAAGAGTTCCTCAAGAAAAAAGTGTTGAAACTTACGATAAGTGGAAAGAAATTAGAAAATTAAACCAACGATTGTTAAAAGATAAAAAGTTAGCTGTTGTTGGAATTGACAAAATTGTCAGTTACAAATACACTTCGAAACATTTGTTGGAAATTACAGACTTTAAAGCAAGCCGTGAAAAATCTTTGAATGACTTGGTCACTATGGTTAAAACTGACACAACAGATTTTTCACCATATTATAATAGTTATTCGAAATTAGTATTGAAAGAATTTGTCTCTGATTATGAATTAAATCCTGCTAAGTTTACAAGAATCATCAAAAATAAGATTGCATTTTCGCACATCATCAGCAATCTAAAAGAATCTTTTGATGATTCATCAAATAGAGAAGTAGTTATTTTTAATAATTACCAACAGTTACTAAATGTATACAGATTTGATCAAAATGCTCAATTTCTGAGGTTTGGTTTTTTCCATATTGAGAAGGAACGTGAAGGAAATAACGCATCGTTTTTTTCTATGCTAATCGAAAAGCAGATTTATCAACGTAATCAAGTTATTTCTGTAATAGGGTATTTAACTGATAGTCATGTATTATGGGATTTAGAATATGATGATAATGGAGATTATAAGTCTTTTACAACCGAGGGAGGTATGGGAATTGGAGATTACGAAAAAGAATATTTCCGAGGAATTGATATTCTAAAAAAAACAAAAATTTCCGACAAAACTTTGTTTCGATTAAATCAAATAAATAGTCCTTACAACGATGGAGTTCCAAATTTGATTGAAATTATTATGACTGATGAAAAATCTAACGGAGTTGATGTAGAGGGCAAATCCACAACTGATTTTCTAGATTATGCAATTTTAATTTCAAATTCCAAGGCCAATACTCCAATTGAGGAGAAAAATTGTGCTGCAAGAAATGAGAAGTAACTATTAGTTTTTGAAAATCACATGTAAAGTATTGTAAGTACATATTATTCTAAATTTTTTCGCTTTCGCTAAAATTATATTGCACACCACAAAATGTTAGTCAAAACCAAAGCTATTGTAATTAGTACACTTCGCTATCAGGAAAAAAGTCTGATTGTAAAGTGCTTTACCGAATCTTCAGGTCTAAAAACATATTTTGTGCGCTCGGCATTTTCGTCGAATAAATCTAGTCAGCGGATTGCCTATTTTCAGCCACTAAATATTCTAGAAATTGAAGCCATTCATAAGAATAAAGGCACAATGGAGAATTTTAAAGAAGTGCGACTTGCCTCAGATTATCGTCCGAGTTTGGATATTGTAAAGAATACGATTTTGATATTCGTATCCGAAATACTTCATTATAGTATTCAGGAAGAGGAAGCCAATGAAGACCTTTTCCATTATTTAGAATCTGCATTGAGATGGTTAAATGAGCACGAGACGATTGCAAATTTCCACATGATTTTGCTTTTGAATATGACAAAATTTCTGGGTTTCTACCCCGATTTATCCACTATCGATCAACCGCATTTTGAAATTAGTGAAGGTGTTTTTGTCGATTATCGCGGAATTACTTGTCTTACGGATTACGAAACATACTTATTCAAAAGACTTCTAAATTTAAAATTCTCCGATGATCAGAAAGTTTTCTCCGGTTCGGAAAGACAGATTTTGATCAAGATATTACTTCAATATTATTCGGCACATATCGAAGGATTTAGACAACCGAAATCTTTGGAAGTGCTGACCGAGATTTTTGCGACTTAAAAAATTCAACTTATAAATGGCGGAGACGTTGCGAGAAGGATGGAAGTGGAAATCCTTTCTTGTGGCTTTGCGGAGCAAAAGCTACGAGAAAGATTGGGAGCGGACAGCCTGACGGTCGCCAAACGAAAACTTCAATTTTACCGAAGTCGTTCTGGCGACCGGCTCGCCCAAAAAATTCGGAAACAACTTCTGAATTAGAAGAAATTTCTAGCAAAAATTCCAATCTTTTCAGTTTCAAACCACTACTTACAATTTGATGTTGTTTTGTTGTCTTTTTGGACTCAGACAATTTAAAAAAATTCATTACTTTCGCAACGCGAATTAAAAAATCAAAAATGAGTCAAAAATTCACGGAATACAAGGGTCTAGATTTGTCTGCAACAGCGGATGAAATCCTTAATTTCTGGAAACAGGAAGATATATTTAAGCAAAGTGTGGAATCTAGAGAGGGAAAAGAGCCATTTGTGTTCTTTGAAGGGCCTCCATCTGCAAACGGATTACCGGGAATTCACCACGTTATGGCACGCGCTATAAAGGACATTTTCTGTAGATATAAAACTCAAAAAGGCTTTCAAGTTAAGAGAAAAGCCGGTTGGGATACGCACGGACTTCCTGTGGAACTTGGTACTGAAAAGGAACTTGGAATTTCTAAAGAAGACATCGGAACTAAAATTTCGATTGAAGAATATAACGAAGCTTGTAAGAAAACTGTGATGCGCTACACGGATGTGTGGAATGATCTTACAGAAAAAATGGGATATTGGGTAGATATGGACGATCCATATATTACGTACAAATCAAAATATATGGAGTCTGTATGGTGGTTGCTTAAGCAAATCTACAATAAAGACTTGATGTATAAAGGCTATACAATCCAGCCATATTCGCCAAAAGCGGGTACTGGATTGAGTTCGCACGAGGTAAATCAGCCGGGAGCGTATAGAGATGTTACGGATACGACGGTTGTGGCGCAGTTCCTCACCCCAACCCTCTCCAAAGGAGAGGGAGCGTTTGCGGAAAACAATGTTCTGAAAGCGTTTGGA
>CBDUDY010000121.1:0-7107 GCA_965366055.1 uncultured bacterium | reverse complement strand
CAGTCAACAGTTTTCAAGACTGCCGCATTCGACCGCTCTGCCATTTCTCCAGTCTGTTGCCATCATTGCTGATTGCGAGTGCAAATATAGAACCTTTTTTGACTTCTAAAAACTTTTTCAGCAAAAAAAATAAACTATTTTTTATATTTCTTTTTCCAGCACATCCCCCGCAGTCTCTGCAACTACATAAAATTCTTATTTTGAGTCTATTACTAAATAACGCGACTTTATTGAACAGAAAAATGACTGGCATAAAAAAAAAGTTTTAGAGATCTTTTCTCAATTCGATCACTTCTTATGCTTCCAAAATATCAGAATTATGACTTTTTACTTTATAAAATAGGTGAAAATTATAAAAAACTAAACGGAAGAATTGATTTGAAAAAAGAATGCATTCTTAAAATAAAGTAAATCTAAACTCTTCATACACTTAACAAGGTCAACTATTTTGTATATTTGGTTTATTCACATTTACCTTACAATAAAAATAAACATCCCGACGATGCTTAAAGATCTAAAACAAACATATTTTATTGATGCCAAGTCAAACGCAAATGATTTAATGGTTTTTAATAAAATGCTGCAATATTCTCAGCGCAATAAGCAGACGGAGAAAAATAGCTCGGTTGACCTTTTAAATGTAGCTGAACTATTTTCTGATGATTCACAAGCAATCGCATTGGTATTTGATGATAATTTTAAAGTGAATGTGGTTCAAGGGAATACTTTATTATTCTGTGAAGGCAGTATTTTTGAGAACAACCTAATAATTTCGATAGAGTTTCCCAGTAATTTACATTTGCAAATCCTAGAGTATTTGGAACAATGTCGTCAATCGATGCAACCTGTAATAGGACAGGAGATTAAATTTGGCGAAAGCCACAAAAAAACAATTCTATCTGTACTCCCATATTTTGTAAATGCTGATCTTAAATTTCTCGTTACATTACAGGTCACTTTTGAGCAAGAAAAAATTTTAAAATCAAATCATACTACTACCGAAATTATTTCAGATGTATTGCCCGACGCTGATAGCAAAGACGATTTGATTGCTGAACAAAATGCTGAACTAACTGCTGCTCGTAGTTATAGCGAATCTATATTGCAAACGGTCCGCGAAGGATTGCTAGTTTTAGATAAAAATTTTAGAATTATTACTGCTAATGATTCCTTTCATAGATGTTTTGATACTTCTTATTCTGAAATTATTGGCGAAAGCTTTTTTGAAATAAATGATCATCAATGGGATTTCAAAGAATTACGAGAATTATTTCATAAAATACTACCCAAACATCATGTCATCGAATCCTATATTGTAACGCTTATTCTGCGCAATAAAAAAAAGCGTACTCTAATGCTGAATGCGCGTCAAATATTAAGTGAGGACAAGACTGACATTTTGATTCTTGTAGCAATTGAAGATATTACTAAAACAAAATTATTAAAAACGGAAAGAAATTTTTCTAAAACTTTAGAAAATGAAGTTGAAGAAAAGACCAAGGAATTGCTACAATCTCAAGCATTTCTGAAATCAATTCTAGAATCTACACGTTACGGAATTGCGAGTTATGAAGCTATATTTGAAGGGTCGGAAATAGTTGATTTCCTTATCACATATACTAATGCCGAGGTTCCAAAAATGTTTGATTTAACCATCGATGACGTTTTGGGCAAAACATGTAAGGAAATCTACCCTACCATATTTAGCGATGGGACTTTTGAGAAATTCGTGCAATGTATTGGTACTGACGAACCTGTACATTACGAGGTGGAATATAATAAAAGCGAAGCAAGTATGTGGATTAGTAGTGTCGCATCTAAGGTTGATAATTCCGTCACAGTAACTTCTAAAATTATTACAAATGAGAAAAATGCAGAATTGTATTTAAAAGAACTCAACGAACAACTTACTGCAAAAAATCAGGCTTTTGAAGAGCGTATATTACAGGAATTCTCAAATAGTTTTTCCTCTTACAAGATAGGACAGGAGTTTTTTGATTCTCTGGTAATGGAGCTTTCCCAAAAAACAGGAATGGACTACGTATTACTTGGTGAACTCGTTCACGATGATGAAGGGAAATCAATTAGATGTTTTTCCGTGGCCTCTAATGGACAACTGGCAGCAAATTTTAATTACAAAGTTGATAATGGACCGTGTCAGAATATTTTAAAAGGAACTCCCTATATGCAGACGCATGCATTACGAGAACTCTTTCCCAACAATGAACTGCTTTCTGACCTTAACGCCGAAGGTTATCTAGGGTATCCGTTATTTAATCAAAATAATAAATGCATTGGCCTCATTTCGGTTATGCACCAATCAAAAATTGAAAATCTCGGCTATGTAAAGTCATTTGTTCATATAGCTTCAAAGAGGATTGAACTTGAACTGCAGCGACAGATTAATGAAAATATATTAGAGGGAAAAAATAGAGAACTCAAATACAATAATCGAGAATTGCAATCTTTTAATTATATCGCATCTCATGATTTGCAAGAGCCATTACGTAAAATACAGCTATTTATAGGTAGAATATTAGAACAAGATGAGGACAACCTTTCGGAACTTTCGGTCAAGTATTTCAATACTGTTCGAAATGCCGCTGGACGAATGCAAAATCTGATTCAAGCACTCCTTACGTATTCGACTTCAGATGCAAAAGGAATGGATTTTACACGTACCAATCTCAACCACATAATAGATGATATAAAAGTAGATCTTGAAGAACCAATTCTAAACAGTAACGCGACGATTGTTTGTGGCAACCTCCCAAAGCTATCAGTAATTCCACTACAATTTCATCAACTTTTATTAAACTTGATTGCAAACGGAATTAAATACCGCAGAAATGATGTAGACCCTATTATCACTATTTCTGCTGAAAAAGTTCTAGCAGAAGACGATGCCTCGAATAGCATGTGGAAAATTAGCGTCAGCGATAACGGAATTGGTTTTGAACAACAATATGAAAATAAAATTTTCGAACTTTTTCAACGTCTTCATGGCAAAAATGAGTACGAAGGAACTGGTATAGGATTGGCAATTTGCAAAAAGATTGTTCAAAACCACAAAGGATATATCAAAGTAGATTCAGAAGTAGGAAAAGGTTCAAACTTTTGTATATTTGTTCCTACCAAAACCTAAAATGGAGGAAAACGGCTATGAAATAAATTACTATTTTAACATACTCTAATGTATGATAAATGGACTTTAAAGTATTTTTATAACAGATAATTAGTTGCAACTAAATGAATACCAAACCAATAATTGAAATATTACTTGTCGATGACGATGCCGATGATCGCAACACATTTACTGATGCTATAAATGAATTAAAAATTGGAACACGATTAACTTGCCTTGAAGATGGAAGAGGATTAATCGATTATCTAAATAGTTCTGAAAATAAAACTCCAGATATTCTTTTTCTAGATTTAAATATGCCTTACAAATCAGGTGTAGAATGTCTAAAGGAAATCCGGAAAGACCCAAAATACAGCAATCTTAGTATTGCAATCTATTCAACTTCTTCTACAGATAGAGATATAGAAGACACTTTTGTTAACGGCGCAAATATCTATATTAGGAAACCAAACAATTTTGCCAATTTAAAAAAGGTGCTGAATGACGTTGTAAATACAAATTTTCAATTCCACAGCTCTGGACTTAATAAAGAGACTTTTTTACTTAACATATAAGTAATACTGACTTAAATAAAAATTTATGACCCGCAAAATTTTCGACACTATTGTTATTGGCGGAAGCATTGCGGGTTTATCGGCTGCCTTAACTTTGGCGAGATCTCTGAAAAATATTGCTGTTTTTGACACCCAAAATCCTTGTAATCGCAACGTTGTGAAGTCATATAATTTCTCAACAAACGATGGTCAAAATCCATTTGAAATTGTAAAATCTACTAAGAACGAAATTGCTAAATATAATTCCGCCGAGTTTTTTTTAGAAGAAGTGATCACCGTCCGCCCTATCAATGGTATATTCGAAGTTGAAACAAAATCAGCAAGCGTTTTTTTAGCAAAGTCAATTCTGATTACCACCGGATTGAGAGACATTTTACCAGAAATTTCAGGAATGAATGAATGCTGGGGAAAATCCGTTTTCAGCTGCCCTTACTGCCACGGTTATGAAGCTCGAAATAAGAAAACTGCTGTATATGCAAATGGCGATGCAGCTCGTGATTTGAGTATTCTTTTGACGAATTGGTCAAAAGATCTCGTAATTCTTACCGATGGCAAATCTGAGCTAACACAAATGCAAACTACTGAACTTAAAATGCGGAATGTCGATATTATCGAAACAAAGATTGAATCATTGACACAAAAGGATGGAAATCTTTCTGGAGTTAATTTCATAGATGGAACATTCTTAAGTGTTCCTTATATGTATGCCTCAGTTCCTTTCGAGCAAAAATCCAATCTTGCAGCCCAAATAGGATTGGCTTTTACAGATTCTGGCCATATTCAAGTAGATCCTACTTTCAGGACATCTCTTCGCAATGTGTATGCGGCTGGAGACTGTACTGCGCAACATAGAGCACTTTCGGTTGCATCTGCTTCGGGAACGACGGCCGGGTTCACCATAAATCAAGATTTTGTAGACGATTTACATAATGAATTTATAAAATTGTAATCTCTTTTTACCAAGCCACATTTTTTTCTCTAAATTCATAGTGTCAAAATTTAAAAATCAATATTATGAAAGTCAAACATTTACTCCCACTTACTTTCGCATTTCTAATGAGTTTACAAGTTCATGCACAACTTAAAGAAGTAAGATATCAAGATGGCCAACAGGAATTACAAGGTCTTTCTATAAAGCCTGCTAAGAAAACTGCCAACAATCCCGCTATCCTTATTTTGCCCGCTTGGAAAGGAATAGACAATCATTCAAAAACTGTTGCCACCGATCTTTCTAAAATGGGATATATTGCATTTGTTGCAGATATATACGGTAAAGGGAATTATCCAAATTCGACCGACGAAGCTGGTAAAATTTCTAGTTATTACAAAAGCAATGTACTGGAATATCATAATCGAATACTTCTAGCCTTAAACGAACTCATCAAAAGTGGTGCAAATCCAGATAATATTGCAATAATTGGATATTGCTTTGGCGGTACAGGTGCAATAGAAGCGGCGTACGCCAATCTAAAAGTAAAGGGAATTGTATCATTTCATGGCGGATTGATGGCAGAGACAATTGCAGAAAGTAGTCCCATCCTTCCAAAAGTTCTCATTTTGCACGGTGCCGATGATCCTTATGTGGCGGAAGCGGATATAAAAGGTTGCATAAAATCACTAAATGCACGAAAAGCCGACTGGCAAATGATTTCATATTCAGATGCTGTTCATGCCTTTTCTGATCCCGAAGCGGGAAGTAACAAAGCTTCTGGTGCTGCATACAATGCGCTAGCGGCACAAAGATCTTGGGATCATATGAAACTTTTTCTTAGCGGACTATTAAAATAGTTTAAATCCTTATTTTTAAAGTTATATTTGAAATTAAAATTCAAAAAAAACCTACAATCTCTCTTATGAAGAAATCGATTTTATTGCTTTCTGCTCTTTTCATAGTTTCCTGCTCAGGAGCACAGCAGGCAGAAAAGGGAAAAAAGAATAGTCCCGAAAATTATTTAAAAACTATTTCAGCAGCCGATCTCAAAACTCATTTATACATTGTTGCAGACGATAATATGGAAGGGCGACAAACAGGCGAAGCAGGCCAAAAGCGCGCTGGTCAGTACTTGATAGATCAATATAAAGCGATAGGCGTCCCCTATCCTACTGCTGCCAAAAGTTATTATCAGCAAGTTCCTGCAGCGTTTATGAATAAATCTAGAGGAGTAAATCTTAAAGATTCTGAGAATATTTGGGCGTTTATCGAGGGCTCAGAACACCCTGAACAAATCATTGTAATTTCTGCACACTACGATCACATCGGGGTAGAAAACGGCGAAATTTACAATGGTGCCGATGACGATGGCTCTGGAACTGTAGCACTTTTAGAAATGGCAAAGGCTTTTGCCAAAGCTAAGAAAGAGGGCAAAGGACCAAAACGTTCGATATTATTTCTTCACGTTACTGGGGAAGAACACGGTTTGCACGGTTCGCGCTATTACACAGAAAATCCTCTGTATCCATTAGCAAATACGGTCGCCGATATTAATATTGACATGATTGGACGCCGCGACAATTTGCATCCAGACACCAATAATTATGTGTATGTGATTGGTTCTGATAGACTTTCTTCTGAGCTTCACACAATTACAAACGAGGTAAATGATAAGTATATTAAAATGGACTTGGACTTTAGATTCAACGCTAGAGATGAGCCTAATAGATACTATTTCCGCTCAGACCATTACAATTTTGCAAAAAATGGCGTGCCATCTATATTTTTATTTAATGGCGTTCATGATGATTATCACAAGCCTGGAGATACCCCAGATAAAATTGAGTACGATGCACTTGAAAAAAGAACCCGTCTAGCTTTTGTAATTGCGTGGGAATTGGCAAATAGAAAAGACCGAATTAAAGTCGATCGAGACGGAAAATAGATTAAATAAGAAGCGTACGAAAGTGCGCTTTTTTTGTGCCATTTTCAAAAAGATAATTATTTGCATAACAACTTTTATGTTTTTTTGGGCGAGACCTTCGCCAGAATATTTTCGGTAAAATTGATATATTCGTTTGGCTCAGGTCGGGCTATCCATTCCCAATCTTTGTTGTAGCTTTTGCTCCGCAACGCCACAACAAAGGATTTCCACTACTATCCCTCTCGCAGGATTTACGTTAATTTTCAGGGTCTTAATTTAAAATTGCAATGAGATTTATTAGAGCAAACCTATAGGTCGCTGGCGCGAGCGTCCCGCTCGTGCCCGTCAGATAAAAATAAAGCACAATAAATGCTTTCTAAAAAAGCAAAACTTTGCCGTTGCTTTACATACATTGTGAGTACGAGCGGGACGCTCGCACTAGCGAAGTTGCACTAGTGGTAAAAAGTATTGACAAGTTTCATCTTAAATTAACTTGTTTTGAAGATTTATAGGTAAGCGATTTAGTGGTCGCTAGCGCGAGCGTCTCGCTCGT
>CBDUDY010000120.1:0-7109 GCA_965366055.1 uncultured bacterium | reverse complement strand
GAAACAGTTTTCGGAAGATATAAAGCACAAATTAAATCTTTTAGCGGCGTGTATAGCAAAGAAATTAAAGACGACAAAAGCTTTGAAGAGGCAAAACGATTAGCAAATAAATTTGCCGAATTGGAAGGAAGACGACCAAGAATTATGGTTGCCAAAATGGGACAAGACGGTCACGATAGAGGTGCAAAAGTTGTTTCGACTGGTTATGCTGATGTTGGTTTTGACGTGGATATTGGCCCATTATTCCAAACTCCGGCGGAGGCTGCAAAACAGGCTGTAGAAAATGACGTGCATATTTTGGGCGTTTCATCTCTCGCGGCGGGTCACAAAACGCTGGTTCCGCAGGTAATTGAGGAGCTTAAAAAGTACGGACGCGAAGACATTATGGTTATTGTGGGCGGCGTAATTCCGTCTCAGGATTATCAATTTTTGTTTGATGCGGGCGCGGCGGCGGTTTTTGGTCCAGGTACAAAAATTAGTGAAGCGGCAATTTTATTGCTTAAAATCTTGATGGACGAAGAGGCCTAGAAACTTCTTAAAAATATTTTTTAAAATCCTTCTTTTCTATTCTGGAAAGAAGGATTTTTTTATTTAATGAAGTATTCCAGCCAATTTATACTTTTGCAAAAAAAAGTAAGATAAATATTATATATTTGATTTTAAAAAAGGTGGTCAAAGGTGGTCCGATATAATTTTCCAATAACTAGTTCAAATTTTCTTGTGTAATTTAAATGACAAATAAAAATCAAATTGTTGATGATAAATCGCTGGATAACGTAGAGCATAGCACTAAAATACTGCAATTGTTAAATCATCCGTGGAGATTATTGAAAGAAGGAGGAAAACTTGGATTAAACGGGGGTAAACGCTTTTTTACAATAGTATCGCTTTTTTGTACTTCAAATATTATCTTATTTATTTATGCCATTTCACGAGTACTATCAACTGAATTTAAATTTAGCAATATTTTAGTTGTGACCTTAGTTGCCACAATCGGTATCAGTATTACCATTTATTCTGCTTATCGAACTTATAAATATGTGAAATTTCAACTATTGCAATTAATTTATGAAAGCTCGTCGACCATATTTCAAAAAATAAGCGAATTTATTGTTGAAGAGTTTCAGAATATCTCAATTCAAACAACAAATATTTCAAATTCAAAACTCAGTAGTTTTCTGAAATTGGGAATATTCGTTAATTCCAAATTTGAAAAAAGTCCCAAAATTCTCCGTAATGGAATAATTTTAATTTTAAATAGAATTCCATTTGCCTCGATGGTAACAGATCTAAATTTAATAAGCACAACTGCTAGTAAAGAAGAAGCAACCGTAAAATTATTTCAGCGCATGGACACATTTATCCGTGAATCAATTTTTAATTCTAATAATACAAGATGGGTTTATTGGTTCTTTCCATTAAACATTTTCATTGTAATTTTTATTATCAAGATACTAATTGGCTAACAACTGAATTAGGAAAAAACAAAATATTATAAATTAATCTTGACATAAAGTCACTTTATTTAGTAAGCGAGAATATGAAACAAGTCCGATTGAAAGGAACGGGACAATTAAACGGTCCAGTAGTAATAAACCTAACTCTTGAGCTGGAAGACAAAGTAGCTCAATCTTTATTAGGATATCACCGAGATCAAGTAAAGATAGCTCTATTGGCTACTCATTATCCGGGAGTTAAAATTAAACCTAATCAGATAGGTTGTGAGATAAAAAGTATTAGAGATGAAAAAGCTTCAAACATTTCTATTCCAAATTCAAGGTCAAGCTCATCAAAATCAAAAAAATCATTTGGTGTTTTTGCCATCATAATGTTTTTAATTTTTTTACCATTTAAGCTCGCTTGGTGGCTTTTAAAATTTATCACTAAAAAATAACTGCTATCCAAAAAATTACGTATTTCTCTTGTATGCCGTCAAATTGCGCAAGGGATGGGAGCGGCATCCTTTGCTGCCTGCCGAAAATTTGCAACTTAAAAACTTAATTTCTGGCAGCAAAGATATAGTGCACAGCCCGACCCGAGCCACCTATTAGTTGAATATTAAGATGTACGTTATGGCTCGGGATGCGCCCAAAAAATAATTATAGTGGTTGTTATAATTTGAATTATTTGGAGCTTTATCCTGCTGTCCACTCCCAATCTTTTTGGGCAGAAAAAGCCCAAAAAGGATTTGCGCTACCATCAGGGCTAGGGCAATTTTGCGATCAAGACAATTCGTTATAAGTTTCCCAAAAAGCATCCATTCAAAAGGGAAAACATCAGCAAATACAGAACTAATTACTATCTTTAGCGACTTCAAAAATATATTAAACTCAAATGAAAAAGTCTCTTTGTATTCTGTCAATCTTTATGCTTGCACCGATTGTGACCCACGCTCAGAAAAAAATTGCCTATCCAAAAACGGATACGGTTGAACAATCTGATGATTATTTTGGAACTAAAATTGACGATCCATATCGTTGGCTTGAAGACGATACTTCTGACAAAACGGCCAAATGGGTAACCCAACAAAACGCAGTAACCAATGCTTATCTCGACGCAATTCCGTTTCGTGACAAGCTGAAAGATAGAATTGCCGACTTGATGAATTACCCAAAATATGGGGCACCAAGCAAAAAAGGAGAATTTTATACTTTCTTTAAAAATGATGGTTTGCAAAATCAGGCTGTACTTTATGTACAGAAAGGACTTGATGGAACGGCAGAAGTTTTGCTAGATCCAAACAAATTATCCAATGATGGTACGGTTGCACTTCAAGCAGTAGAGATTTCGAAAAATCAAAAATATATGGCGTACACAGTTTCTGCTTCAGGAAGTGATTGGCAGACAGGATATGTGATGGATTTTAAAACTAAAAAATTAATTTCCGACAAACTAGAAAATCTTAAATTTTCGAGTATTTCTTGGAATGGAGACGAAGGCTTTTACTATAACGGACATTCAAA
This sequence comes from uncultured bacterium, assembly GCA_965366055.1. Classification (GTDB taxonomy): domain Bacteria; phylum Bacteroidota; class Bacteroidia; order Flavobacteriales; family Flavobacteriaceae; genus Flavobacterium. The sequence goes on along the minus strand of CBDUDY010000120.1, from coordinate 4,146 downwards.
ACCAACGGATGAGGCGACAAAATTTAGCGCTTCGACTGAATATCAAAAAGTTTTTTATCATAAAATCGGAACACCACAAACTAGCGATGTATTAATTTATGAGGATAAAATTAATGCTCGTCGATTTGTTTCGGCAAAATTAACTAAAGATGCGCGCTATTTAATTTTGAACATTTCTGAAGGTACAGACGGAAATGAATTGAAAATTAAAGATTTGAAAAATCCAAAAGCACAATTCCAAACTCTTATTAAAGGTTTTAATACAAATGCCTATATAATTGAAACTTCTGATGATAAATTATTGTTGCTTACCAATCAAGATGCACCAAACTATAAATTGGTTTTGATTGATCCAAAAATGCCTGCAAAGGAAAATTGGAAAACCGTAATTGCAGAAGAAAAAGAAAAATTACAAAATGTAACTACTGCGGGAGGAAAATTATTTGCTTCTTACCTTAAGGACGCTTCAACTCAAATGAAGCAATTTGACTACACAGGAAAATTTGAATATGAGGTAAAATTCCCAGTTGTAGGCACGGCTTCGGGATTCTCGGCAGATAAAAAAGAAACAACTTTACTGTATTCTTTTACGTCTTTTATTTATCCAACCACAATTTTCAAATACGATATCGCAAAAGGAACTTCGGAAATTTACAGAAAATCTGAAGCGAAATTCAACTCAGAAAACTTTATTACAAAACAAGTTTTTTACACAAGTACAGATGGAACAAAAGTTCCGATGTTTATTACACATAAAAAAGGTTTGAAGCTTGACGGAACGAATCCAACTTTGCTTTATGCATACGGTGGATTTAATATCAGCCTCACTCCTTCTTTTTCTGAATCGAATATTGCATTTATCGAAAATGGTGGAATCTACTGCGTTGCTTCACTTCGTGGTGGTGGCGAGTATGGCGAAGAATGGCACAAAGGTGGTATGTTGAACAATAAACAAAATGTCTTTGACGACTTTATCACCGCCGCAGAATATTTAATTTCGGAGAAATATACCTCAAGCGAGCGTCTTGCAATTCGTGGGGGAAGTAACGGCGGACTACTTGTAGGCGCGGTTATGACTCAAAGACCAGAACTTTTTAAAGTTGCAATTCCTCAAGTTGGAGTTTTGGATATGTTGCGTTTTCACAAATTTACTGTTGGTTGGGGTTGGGTTGTTGAATATGGAAGTAGTGCGAATGAAAAAGATTTTGATAATCTAATCAAGTACTCTCCATTGCATAATTTAAAACCAAATGTTTGCTATCCTGCAACTTTGATTACAACTGCAGATCACGATGACAGGGTTGTGCCTGCGCACTCATTTAAATTTGCTGCCGAATTACAAAAAGTTCAAGATTGCGACAATCCTACATTGATCAGGATTGATACAAATGCTGGTCATGGAGCAGGAAAGCCAACATCAAAAGTAATTGCCGAAGCGGCCGATATGTGGAGTTTCATATTCTATAATATGGGAATCAAAATCTAACAGATTTATAATTTATGTGAGAGCCTGAAGAAATGTCTAAGACATGGCTTCAGGCTTTTTATTTGTAATAAATCAGCTATTTCGATTTCTAAAAAACTTACTACTTCAGTTCCTGAAACTCCATATATTTATTAAAAAGATAGAAATTAACCTGCGCTGTATTCTGTTTATAAACTTCTTGCTCAATCCCTTTTACATCAACTAAATAGTACAAGAATTGAACTAGTTTTTCATCTTCTGTAAGTTTCAATTTTGTAGTTAAATATTCGGAATAATTTATCTTCAAATGAGTTAGCAGTGCTTGCTTCTTTTCTATTATAATATTATTTTTCAATTCTTTAGTTCTGCCGTTTAGTGCATTAATAAGTGGAACGAGACCGATTCCCAAACCAAAAAATCCTGTAAGATTTACTGAATTAATTTCACTTTCACCAACAAATTTCCGTTCATTTGAAGTAAGTGGCTTAACTCTTTTGGGAATAATTCCTAATGACACAGCATCGATGGTAGTAATTTTCACTTCCTCTAATTTGGAAGAAATAACACTCATATTAAAAGTCAGTTTTGGAGAATCTATTTCAAGCTCATTAATAACTTTCGTTATAGTTTCCAATCCTAAATAATTTAGCTCTATAGTATCTCGAACTTTCACAACCAGAGAGAATTCCCCCTTACTATCACTAATTGTAAAATTGGAAGTAGAAATATTAACAATATTCACGTTTTCGAGTGGAAGTTTTTCAAAGAGAACATTTCCATTTAAATTATTTTTCTGAGAGAAAGCATTAACAAAAACGAAAAAAGTCATAAAGCAAAAGATGTTCTTCATAGAGTATTTAATTTCTGCAACCGCTATAGTAAGGTATTGAAAGTAAGAGATTTTTTTGATTTAAAATGCCCGTGCTCAGCATAACTTTTTTGTAAACAACTTAAAAGCAAAAATTAATTAATATCCGTTAATCCAACACTCAAAAAAAGTCTGATATACAAAGTTTTTTGGAAAATATTTTTAACAACATTCAATAATCTACAACAATTCTCGTTAAATAAAATAAAAATCCCCTTATGAAAAATGTAATTTGGCTTCTAGCACTAGTTGTTTCCGTTTCTGCATGTTCGAGCGATGACGCAAATCTGAATCCTGGAGATTCTTTTGTAGACTACTATCCTCTAAAAACTGCAAACACTTGGAAATATTCAGTTGTAAATGATAGTACGACAACTCAAGATGTGCTTGCTGTGACTGGACAAACAACAATTGCTGGCAAAAACTACTTTACGATGGAAGCAGAAAATGTCCCGACTGGTTTCTTCACTTCATCTGTAAATGGTCAATCTTTGAGAAGCGAAAACAATACAGTGTTTATGACGGGCACTCTAGATTTTAACTTGGGAGAACTGTTCCCAATAGATCTAATTTTGAACGATTTTATTTTGGTGAAAAGTAACGCTGCAAATGCAGAACTACTTTCTAAAATATCAGGATCTATGTCTCAAACTTTTGAAAACATACCACTTACTGCGAATTATACCTTGTCAACTGTAAATCAAAATTCATTGCCGTCCTATACTTCTCAAGGAGTGATTTACAATGATGTTAAGGTTGTAAAATTTGCTTTGAATATGAAAGTAATCGCAACAATAAGCATTGGAGGATTTCCTCTAAACTTTACCGTCCTTGATAGTCAGGATGTAATTTCATCTATTCAATACTACGCGAAAAATACTGGGTTAGTACACGCTGAAACAACTATCAGTTATAATCTAAACGATCTTTCAAACTTTCCAGTTGAATTACCAATTCCGCCATCACAAACAATACTTTCTAACGAATATTTAATTAATTTCCAGCAAAACTAGCACTTCAGAATAATCGAGATGTTGTTAATGTTTGCATAATTTAACAATTCTCGACTCTACAAAGTGTTAAATTTGCCGCTCTAACTAAAAATAAAAAAACATGAAAAAATTAATTCTTTCTGCTTGCATGATGATCGCAATGGTCTTCAGCGCAAATGCGCAGGAAATAAGCAAAAATGCATTGGGTCTCCGTGTTGGAGACAACGATGGTTTTGGTGGAGAACTTTCTTATCAGAGAGGTTTAGGATCTAATAATCGTCTTGAACTTGATCTTGGATGGAGAAATAGTGAGCACTACGATGCCTTAAAAATTACCGGTCTTTACCAATGGGTTTGGAACATTGACGGTGGTTTCAACTGGTATGCAGGTCTTGGTGGTGGTTTGGGAACTTTTGATGGTGACAAAAAATATTTCTACGATTCAAAATATGACAAAAATAGTGGAACATTTGTTTTTCTAGCGGGTGATATTGGTATCGAATATTTATTTGATTTCCCTTTACAAATCTCTCTTGATTTGCGTCCAGAACTTTATTTCGGTGGTAAATACAGAACAGATAATTTTGCTCCAGATATAGCTTTAGGTATTCGTTACAGATTCTAAAAATTGAAAATAAATTAGCTAGAAAATCCCGAATCTTCGGGATTTTTTGGTTTAGTTAAATTCTTAAAGTAATGGTATTTTTTGGATAATAAAAACATTCTGTAGTGGGCATTAATGCTCTTTTTGCCTTACTTTTGACGGTTCATTCTGCTCTCAACCTACTTCACTAAAATGAAGAGAGTATTAACAGAATTTC
>CBDUDY010000119.1:0-7169 GCA_965366055.1 uncultured bacterium | reverse complement strand
AAAAGGTGAAAAGAGTTGAAGCCTTTCGGCGAAAGCCTACTTTTTCATAAAATAAGTCGAAAGAAATCAACTATCAGAGATGTAAAAACTATGGCTTTTGAAATTGAAATTCCTAAACTATTGCATACTTTGCAGTGTTATTTAATTTTCAACCTATAACTACAACGTAATTTGGAAACAATACTATCTGTAAAGAAACTCAGTAAGAATTTTGGACGGCTACAGGCTGTAAAGTCCGTATCTGTAGAAATTCAGAGAGGAAATGTCTACGGAATTCTTGGGCCAAACGGCAGCGGAAAATCGACTACTCTGGGAGTTTTGCTTAATGTAATTAATAAATCTTCGGGAACTTTTGAGTGGTTTGGAAATACTATGAGCACGACCGATGCGCTCAAAAAAATCGGCGCGATTATCGAAAGACCGAATTTCTATCCGTATATGACGGCGGCAGAAAATCTTGAATTAGTCTGCAAAATCAAGAATTGTAGTCGCGACAATATTTCAAGAACTTTAACTCTCGTAGGTCTGGAAGATAGAAAAAACGACAAGTTTTCACAATTTTCTTTGGGAATGAAGCAACGTCTTGCTATTGCATCTGCGCTGCTAAACAATCCCGAAATTCTGATTCTTGACGAGCCTACAAACGGACTTGACCCTCAGGGAATTCATCAAATACGAGATATTATAAAAAGTATCGCGGCTCAAGGAACTACTATTTTACTTGCATCACATTTACTGGACGAGGTTGAAAAAGTTTGTTCGCACGTGATGATCATGCGCAAAGGAGAAATGATATTCTCGGGAAGTGTAAATCAACTTTCAAAAAATGAAGGACTTTTTGAACTTTCGGCAGCAGACAATTCTCAGTTAATGAAAGTTTTGCTAACAAATTTGGCAGTAGATAAAGTCGAACTTTTAGATGATAAAGTCTTAGTTTATCTAAAAAGTCCGTTGGCAGCAGAAGATTTAAATAAATTTTTGGCTTCACAGTCAATCTACTTAAATCACCTCATAAGCCGAAAAAATACACTAGAAGAACAATTTTTAGAACTTACTCGATAATTTTTGAAAAAACCGACATGAAAAGATTGCTTACAATTGATTTACATAAAATTTTTAAGAATAGATCGAGCAAAATTATTTTACTCACCTACTTCCTACTTCTAAGTTTGATCGCACTTGCTGCAGCGGTTAAAGTAGATGTTGGCATTAATGAATTTCAACTTGCCAAAGAAGGCATTTTCGAATTTCCATATATATGGCATTTCACAACCTACAGCGCCGCAATTTTTAAATTATTTATTGCGATTGTGGTTATAACTATGATGACAAACGAATATACGTACGGAACGTTAAAACAAAATTTAATTGACGGCTTGAGCAAGCAGGAATTTATACTTTCTAAATTCTACAGCATCGTTCTACTGTCTTTAGTTTCCACACTTTTTGTGTTCATATTAACTTTCGTTTTAGGATTAATTTATTCTCAAGATACTTCAAGCGAAGTAATTTTTACAGATTTGCAATATCTTATTGGATATTTCTTCAAGCTTGTTGGATTCTTTTCGATGTGCTTTTTCCTAGCAGTTTTGATCAAGAAATCAGCATTCGCCCTAGGATTACTGTTTGTATGGTATATTGCAGAAGCAGTAATCGCTTTGATCTTACGATTCACTTTATCAGAAAAATTTTCAGATACGATAGCATCATTTTTTCCATTGGAAGCTATGAGCAACTTAATCAAAGAGCCTGTTTCTCGTCTTACTGTGGTAAAGGACATGCAGGAATCTCTAAATCCGATGGGCGACCTGAAGGACTATCACGTGTTGTTTTCGGACATATCCATAGTTTCCGTTTGGACTATTATCTTTATCGGAGCTTCATTATATCTATTGAAGAAGCGAGATTTATAAAATTAAAAAAATTATGAAAGCACTAGTGCTGCAATATTTGCTTTTTCTACTTCTCCCAACACTAAGTTTTGCTCAATATATAAGTATTGACGATAGCTATACCGCACAACAACTGGTGCAGAATGTTCTGATAAATAGTGATTGCGCCAATGTTTCTAATTTTTCTGCTAGTGGTGATACCTTTAGCGGAAGCGAAAAAAGTTACGCCTTTTTTACATCAAATGGATCTTCTTTTCCTTTTGCTACTGGAATTGTCTTAGCCACAAGCAGAGCATCTCGAACTCCTGGCCCAAATGATAATCTTATTGATGAAGGAAGTACTGAATGGCTCGGCGATCTGGATCTTGAACAATCTCTTGATCTCAATTATACTGTAAATGCCACAGTCTTGGAATTTGATTTTGTTCCTCTTACTTCACAGATAAGCTTCGATTATATATTTGCTTCCGAAGAATATCAAGGAACAGCGCCTTGCAAATACTCGGACGGATTTGCATTTTTACTAAAACCTGCTGGAAGTACTGTACCATATCAAAATCTTGCGGTTGTTCCAAATACATCAATTCCAGTTTCGGTAACTACTGTTCATCCTTTAATTCCGTCGTACAATGGTTGTGACGCGCAGAACGAAGAATATTTTTCCGGTTATAATAACGCAAATCATCCGATAAATTTCAATGGACAGACAGTTGTCATGACTGCTAAAGGAAATGTAGTTGCGGGACAAACTTATCACATTAAATTGGTCATTGCCGATGATCTAAACATAAGATATGACTCTGCAATTTTCTTAAAAGGTGGATCTTTTGATGCCACGATCAATTTAGGAATTGACAAACTTACGGCAACAAATAATCCGTTATGCGCAGAGGAAACTTTGTTATTGGACGCAACAATTGCTGGTTTGGGAAACACCTATCAATGGACTTTAAATTCTACCGAAATTCCTGGAGCGACAAACCCCACTTATTTAGCAAATATTGCTGGAAACTATAGCGTTACTGTAAATTTATCTGGAACTAGTTGCGTGGCGAAGGGCGAAATTAAACTTGAATATGCTACGCCGCCAATTGTAAATGCTGCGACGATTGTTCAATGTGATCCTGGTGGAAATGGTACTACATCATTTAATTTAACTCATGCGAAAACTCAAATAACTTCTGACGCTACAAATATTATTACTTATTATTCAACTCTTATTGATGCTGAATTGCAGCAAAATCCAATTCTGATTTCCACATCTTTCCAATCCGTGCCCACTACAATTTTTGCGACAGTTCAAAATTTATATGGCTGTATTTCTACTACCTCAGTAGAATTACTAATTTCGAACGAGTCACTTCCAATAGTTCCGATAATACATATTTGTGATACTGACACTCTGCAGGATGGGTTTTCAGTCTTCAATCTGCCAACGCAGATTAGTAATGTAATTTTACCAAATTTACCAAATGGACTGCAAATTTTATATTATGCAAATGAAGAAGATGCCTTATTACAGCAAAATTCCTTGCCTAACAATTTTGAAAATACAACAGCTTATTCTCAGATCATTTATGCAAAAATTGTAAATGGATCTGATTGCTACGGCATTATAAAAATCAAATTAGAAGTAAAATCATTTCCAAATTTCACTCCTACAACTCAAATTTTATGCGAAAATAGCAGCAGTACTCTTTCTGTAGCTTCGGGTTTTGAATCTTATTCATGGAATACTGGACAACTGACCAATAGTATTCAGGTTAATTCTCCAGGAACATATTTTGTAACTGTTACAAATTCTGATGGCTGTACCGCTACAAAAACCTTTACAGTTACTCTATCAAATGTAGCAGTAATCACAAATGTTTTGGTAAAGGATTTTGCTGGACCTAGTAATTCGGCCGAAATACACTATGAAGGAATTGGGACGTATCAATTTTCTATTGATGGAATTAATTATCAAGATAGTCCCTTATTTCAAAATATTGTTGCGGGAACTTATCAAGCGTACATTAAAGAAAACGACTGCGGCTCTAGTAAACCTTTCAGATTTTACGTTTTGGACTACCCAAGATTTTTTACCCCAAATAACGATGGAACAAATGATTTTTGGACGATAAAAAATTTCTCGGCAATTTCTGGATCAAGACTTAGTATCTTTGATAGATACGGTAAAGTTGTTTTTATAGCCTCAAAAAAGCAAGATTCTTGGGATGGACTTTACAGAGGAAAACCTTTGCCATCAACAGATTACTGGTTTACATTACAATTAAAAGATGGCTCTATTCACAAAGGTCATTTTACTTTAAAACGATAATTATATTTTAGAATGAAAGTAAAATTACTTCTCTTATTACTTCTAGGTAGCACTTTAGGATTTTCGCAAGGCGAGGCATCAAATTGGTTTTTTGGCGGAAAAGCCGGAATTAAATTCGAAAATGATGGAAGTGTTACGACACTTTCTACAACTCCGAATCCAATTATGATTGAAACTACAGAAGGTTGTAGTGCCTACTCAGACGTGGGTGGAAATTTGATGCTCTACACCGACGGACGTACGGTTTGGGATAGAAATCACGTGGAAATGCCTAATGGAGATTACAATAATTTGACCGGATTGTTTGGAGATCCCTCCAGTACTCAGTCTGCAATTATAGTTCCGAAGCCTGGAGATCCGAATATTTACTACATCTTTACGGTCGATGAACCACATCACGATAATTATGATACTTACCCTTTACAAAACACGACTGTTCCTTTTGAAGAAGATGATGGTTTTAATAATGGTTTTAATTATTCGATTGTTGATATGTCAATTATTGGCGAGAATGGAAGTATTGGCGATATAACAGTTCGAAATACACACCTTGTTACCTATGATCCAGACCCAAATGGTGAGGAGATAAAATACAAATGTTCTGAAAAGATTACTGCTGTAAAAGCTGCAGATAATTCTGGATATTGGGTTATAACTCAGTTTGTAAATAAATTTTATGCTTTTAAAGTAGATTCAAACGGTGTCAATGAAGTTCCAGTTGTTACAGAAATTGCTCCAAATGTTCCTGTGAGTGGTTACAGACGAAATTCTATTGGTCAGCTAAAAGCTTCTCCTGATGGTTCTAAAATCGCAATAGCACATCAGCAATTAGGAACTACAAAAGGTGCTACAACTACCAACGGACAAGTTTATCTTTACGATTTTAATAATCAAAATGGACAAGTAAGCAACGCTATTCTTGTTCGAAATAATACTTCGCCATACGGAATTGAATTTTCGGCTTCCGCCAAAAGACTATATGTTGGCTACAACAATTCGACAGTTCAATATAATTTGGAAAGCGATCCAATTTCTGCTTCGGGAATCACCGTTTCTAATGTGTCAGCTGGATCATTGCAATTGGGACCAAATCAGAAAATTTATATAGCTCGCTTGCAAGAAAGTATTCTTGATGTAATAAATAATCCTGACGAGTTGGGTGCTGCTTGTAATTATGAGCAAGGAGGAATATTTTTAGATCAAGGAATTTGCTATTTCGGACTTCCACCCTTTATTACGTCATTTTTCTCAAGTACTTTATCAGCTTCTAATTTCTGCTTGGGTAGCACTACCAATTTTTACGTCAATTCTCTTCAAGAGTTTGACAGTATAAGTTGGGATTTTGGCGATGGATCTGCAGTTTCTACCGTTGAAAATGCAACACATATTTATGACTCGGCGGGACTTTATACTGCAACAGCAACAATTGTTTATAATGGCGAAGTGAATGTTAGCACGATTCAGATTACGATCGTAGCAAATCCAGTTGCCACAAATTCGACCTTGCAGCAATGCGCTTTGGGTGATGGATCCGCAGTATTGTTTAATTTGACAAATGCGACTTCTCAAATTATTGGATCACAAACTGGAATGGTTGTAAGCTTTTATGAAACTCTTCAAGATGCCGAAAACCAGTTGAATGTATTACCAACACTTTTTTCAACTACGATTAATATGACGCAGGTTTTTGCGGTAGTGAAGAATTCGGTGGGTTGCAGCAGTATTTGCACCGTAACTTTGGGTATTACAAATTCGCAAGAAGTGGAAGTTCCATTATCCGCTTGTAGCACAAATACTGCTGGTTTCGCAACTTTTAATCTGGCTAGTTTAGATCTTGGCGGTGCGGCACAAAGCACGGTCACTTATTACGCAACTCCGTCAAATATTTATCTGGCTGAAAATCCGCTATCGGCGAATTTTACAAATACAGTTGCTAATACGCAGTTAATCTATGCTGTTGTGACTTCAGGTCTGCAGGGTTGTAATGCAATCTTTCCAATCAGACTTACTGTAAATAATACACCAATAATAAAAGATTCTCCAATTAAATATATCTGTACAGATAATCCTTCGGCAACGGTTTCGCTTAAAGCGGAAGTGCAGAATACTCAAAGTGGATTGAAATATTTATGGAGTTCAGGACAGACAACATCTACAATAGTTGTAAATGCTGCAGGAATTTACACGGTAACGGTAACAAATGCAGATGGCTGTGATGCTACAAAGCAATACGAAGTAAAAGCCGCAACAAAAGCACAGATAGAAATGGTTGTTGTGAGCGGATTGGGCGGTAACAATACTGTGACTGTCTTAGCAACTTTGGATACAAACGGTGGCTACCTTTACAGTGTTGATTTAGAAAATGGGCCTTTTCAAGAATCGAATGTCTTTACGAATCTTACTGGAGGTACCCATATCGTTTATATAAAAAGTCCGCATTCTTGTGGAACTGTTTTTAAAGTTTTTACAGTTCTTGAGTTTCCGAAATTCTTTTCTCCAAATGGTGACGGCATCAATGATACATGGAGTATTTTGGGAATTGACAAGAAATTTAATACTGCATCTGAGATTTATATTTTTGATAGATACGGAAAATTACTGACTAAAATTGATCCGAGAAGTTACGGCTGGGATGGAAGATATAATGGACATCCGTTGCCCGCAACAGATTATTGGTTTACTACTTCTTTGCCTGACGGCACGGTATATAAGGGACACTTTAGTTTGGTGAGATAGAATTGTAGGGTTGTATAATGTAGGACATATAGTGTAGGGTTGTATAATGTATAACTATATAATGTATTACTGTATAATGTAGGATTGTATAATGTAAGACTGTATAATGTAAGAATGTATATTGTATAGTTGTAAAATGTATTGTTGTATAATGTAGTGCTATATGTTGTAGTGCTGTATATTGTAGTGCTGTATATTGTAGTGCTGTATATTGTAACGCT
>CBDUDY010000118.1:0-7227 GCA_965366055.1 uncultured bacterium | reverse complement strand
GACGAACTGAAACTAGACAAATTATCGTCAGAAGCGTCCCACCACCATCTCCATTCTACTTTGTAAACCCGAACTTCAAGATTGCTAACTGATTTTGGACTTCCATTTTCATCTACTGTTTGGATTTCAAAACGGTTATTTTTCCCCGTTTCAAGCATTCCATATTTATTAGGTTCCGGAGATTTTATTCCCACATACGTTTCGTACGGCGAATAAGTCGTTGCAAAAACATCCGTACTTACATCGCCACCTTCTTCATGTACTTTTGTAATAAAAGCAGCTTTTAAGAATCCAGGAGCTTGAGCCGTTAATTTTGGTTCAATAGAAATGGTTGCTTGACCATTTTCATTTAATCTTCCGGAAAATAAATTTATTTCTTCAGTACTGAACTTGCGAACTTCATCGTCAAAATCATATTTCGTGTAATTCTTAAACGTGGTAACTTGTTGCGAAAATTTAGCTTGTACTTCTACTTTTAAATTTTTCGCCACAGCGCCATGCAACCAGTTTACTTGCAGATTATTTGTATTTGCACCACGAGAAGACAACACTTCTCTTTGAAAACTATTTTTGATTTTTAACCGATTGGGTTTAATGGTTTCTACTTTTAGACTTTTATAGAATTTAGCACCTCCAACACTAATTCTCGCTTCCCAATTCCCTGTTGGCGATTCTTCATTCGTCGAAAATTTGAATAAATAGTGATTGTTTTTGTTGGTTTTTGAAACCGTTTGATACGCCACTTTTCCTCTTGGATCGGAAATCCTCAATTGAATTGGGTGATTTGCAGGAAGTGGATTTGCAGTATCGTCTAAAATAAAAGATAAGTAAATGGCATCGCCTGGACGCCAAACTCCTCTTTCACCGTAAATATATCCTTTCAGTCCTTTTTGTAAAACTTCACCAGAAACATCGAAATTACTCACAGACAAAGAAGTTCCATCGTCTAATTTGACGTAAGTCGTATTTTTATCTTTGGTTACAATTGCAAAATAGGCGTAAGTGTCTAATTGTACTTCTGCAATTCCGTCTGAATTTGTAGTTAATGAAGTTAGTTTTTGCTGTTGGTAATTGTACAAATCAATCGTTGCTGCAGAAACTGGATCCGTGTTTACAATGTTATTAACTGCAAAGAAATACGATTTGTTTTCACCCCTTTTTGCAATTACACCTAAATCAGAAGCTAAAATATTTGTACCTACAACTGCATTATAAAAGTATGATTCTGAACAAGGATCTTGACTTTGACGCCAGTCGTAATCATAATATCCATCATAATAATCATCGTAGGAATAATCACCAGAATTACTATAATTCACGTCTTTTTCATCCACATCTTCTACCTCTTCTTCATCGGCAATTTTTTCAGCACTTGAACAATTATATAATGAATAACTTCTTTTAAACGAAATTTCAACACGATACATTGCTCCGGGATCTGGCGTAATTAAGGTTGATAAATCTAGCGCATAAGTATTCCACTTACTTGTGTCAAATAAATTATTTTGCTTTAAATTAATTGTTTTCTTGGCAATTGGTTGCGAAACTTTTTTCAAATTTCGAGCGCCATTTAATTCGTTTTCTTGTAAGAATTGCAGAACATTATTACTGTAAATTTTATACACTTTGACATCGACTGCTTTTAAATTTACCGTTTCGAAGTTCAATTTTAAGTTGTTCGAACTTGGCAAAATAATTCCGTTTTTCAAAAATCGAACGTTTGGCTTGAGTTGGTCAAAAAGTATTTTTTCACGATACGTTTCTTTCATTTTTGCACCATATTCATTCTCTATTCCTTGAAAAACTTCCACTAACAATTCGCCCGTTAATGACGAATCAAAAAATACTTTTAGTAAGTTTCCTTGAACTGCATATTTTAAATTTCGTGCGCCATCAATTGAAATTAGTCCGTCAAAATCTTGGTCTTTTGATAATGGGTCTGAAAAATTAAGCAATAAAGTTCCTTGCGTATTATCAAAAACCGAAGCTTTAACTACTGTGAAATTGCTCTTTCCCTTAACTGAATAATCGATGGTTCCTTTCTGATCAATATCAAATGATTTGCCATCGTAGCTTATTTTTAAATTGGTATCTGAATCGTAACGTTGCAAACTGTCCACGATAAATTTGAATTCCGTTGCAGAACCAGCTGTCTTTTCAAATTTGAGTTTCAGTTTTTTACCATTTTGCTCCGCCGATATTAATTTCGAAGCCGTTTCAAAATCCATCTGATCTGCCGTCTTTAAAGTCGCGTTTAAATATTGGTAAACTGGAGAATAGGATTGTACATCATCCGTTTCTACAATAAAATCCTGCTTGATGGTTTTAACCGTAAAATTAAAATTATCTAATTCTTTTGGTGTTTTAATAAGCTTTGATAAGTGAAGCGTAACTTGATATTCAGTATCCGACTTTAATTTTTTTGTAGGAATAAAAGCAACTGTGCTCGACGAAAGTGCTACCACTTTTCCATCCACCGAAGGGGAAATACTAAAGAGATTATTGTCTAAAACCTGATCTTTCTTCCACTCTTCATTGGCAAAAGCCAAAACAACTCTCAAATCAGATTGAGCGGAAACGATTCCACCTGAAAAATTAGTGATGTAAGGTTTGAATGCGGTGAAATTAGAATTGAAATCCGCTGCTGATTTTTTAGAACAGGATTGAATTAGCAGTAAAAAAAAGAGAGAGAAAATAGTAAGTTTAGTCTTCATATTTGGGGCTTGAAGTTGGTACTGATTAGAATAGTTGGAAATTTTCTAAATATATCAAATTCCAGCTACTCGTAAATATAAAATTTTTAAACAAAAGATAGGCAAACTCCATCGAAAATTACACGTCAAAGCCAAGGTTCCATTTTGATTTAATGAATAAAGTAGGTAAAAAAATGTTCGGTAACATATCGAAAATTTGATATTCATCGTAAATGTGAACAGGATACTGCAGCCCCGATAGTAGTGAACCCGAGCGAAGCGAACTGGCGAAGCAAATCCCTGCCTGGGGATTTGCCTATTTGGAGCAGCTGCAGACAAGAGCGACCTTAGTCCCGATAGCTATCGGGATCCTTGACTGGCATCTGCTCCGGCAAATGCCCACGCAGGATTGTAGCGAGAGCGGGATAAGCTGCCAAAAAATAAGAAGTAAATCGCTCTAAGCAAAATTCTGTAAACCAAAAAAGAGCGCCATTACAGCGCTCTTTTTCTATAAAATAAAAATTGTATTAGTCTAAAATTTTGTACAATTTGTCTGAAAGTCTGATTCTAAAAGGTAGTTTCATCGTTACGATATCTCCAACTTTTGCAGTTTGAGCAATCGCTTTATCAACCAACATTTCGCCAACGGTAAGAGTTTGCTCTCCAGTTGTAGATCCTGAAATAAGAATTGTATCTCCTACATAAATTTCTTGATCTGTAATTTCGAATTGTCCAATTCCAGCTTTTACAAAATAGTGCATTGCATTTCCAACAAGGTTTTTCTTAGCTGCGGATTGCTTTTTGATTTGTCTTTTCGGGCGTTCGTAAACCGCAGTTGGAGCAGCTGCAGAAAGATCTGCTTTGAATAATAACTTATCCGATTTTCCTTTTTTGAAAATCATATTACCATTCTTAATTCCGCTACGAAGTTTCTTTTGCTCGTCTTCTGGCAAATGAGTTATTTCCTGACATTCTACAGAGCAACAGCCTTCCATTGCAGCTGCACAAGCATCGCATTGGATAAATAATAAGTGGCAACCTTCGTTTTGGCAATTGGTATGAACATCGCAAGGAGTTCCGCATTGATGGCATTGTGCAACCACATCATCTGTAATTCGCTCACCCAAACGGTGATCAAACACGAAGTTTTTTCCGATGAATTTACTTTCTAAACCTTCGGCTTTTACCTGACGCGTATATTCGATAATTCCACCTTCAAGTTGGTAGACATTTGCAAAACCTTTGTGTTTAAAATATGCACTCGCTTTTTCGCAACGAATTCCACCGGTGCAATACATCAATAAGTTTTTGTCTTCTTTATGAGCCGAAAGCTGCTCTTCGATTATTGGCAATGACTCTCTAAAAGTGTCAACATCTGGTTTAATTGCTTTGGTAAAATGTCCAATCTCACTTTCGTAATGATTTCGCATATCTACCACAACCGTATTTGGATCGTCAAGCATCGCGTTAAATTGCTGTGCTTTTAGGTGTATTCCAATATTTGTAACATCAAAAGTTTCGTCTTCAAGACCGTCAGCAACAATCTTGTCACGAACTTTTATGGTAAGTTTTAAAAATGAATGGTCATCGTGCTCTACGGCTACGTTCAGTCTGATTCCTTTCATAAAATCATATTCTTCTATAGTGTCTTTAAAAAGATAGAAGTTATCTGCCGGCAAAGATAATTGTGCATTAATTCCTTCGTTGGCGACATAAATACGACCGAGTACTTCTAGCTTGTTCCAAGCTAAAAATAATTCATTACGAAAAGTTGTGGGATCTGAAATTTGCGCATAAGCATAGAAAGACAAAGTAAGTCTTTGCTTTCCGGCGTCATCAATGAGGACGGCTCTTTCTTCTGCGCTTAAGGTGTTATACAGTTGCATGCTATAAACGGTTTAAGTTAAGAAATGATGCATTTTGATTTTCCAAAATGCTGTGCAAAGGTAAATAAAATAGGAGCATAAAAAAAGGCTTTCCAGAATTTCCGGAAAGCCTTTGAATAGTATTTTGCTAGATTAGCAGTATTCGTTGTATGCGTTTTGTAGATTTTCAGCAATTAATTCTGCTGGTCTTCCTTCAATATGATGACGCTCTAACATATGTACAAGTTCACCATCTTTGAACAATGCCATACATGGAGAAGATGGAGGAAAAGGCAACATGAATTCACGTGCTTTGTCTACTGCATCTTTGTCTACACCTGCAAAAACTGCAACTGTTTGGTCTGGTTTTTTAGCTCCTTCTAAACTCATTTTTGCTCCTGGACGCGCGTTACGTGCGGCACAACCACAAACTGAATTTATAATTAATAAAGTTGTTCCTTTTTTGCTAATTGCGTTTTCTACCGCACCAGCTGTATATAAATCTTCAAAACCTGCATCTGAAAGTTCAGCACGCATTGGGTTAACCATTTCTTCTGGATACATATTCTTTTATTTTATGTTTTTACAAAGTTACAAAGATTTCAGATGACCATTTGTACGCAACCGCTAAAGTTTTGTTATTGTCATTTAGAATAGATTTCCAAGCCTTTATTCAACTTTTGCATGATGGCTTTCGCCTAAAGGGTAATTTCAAAAACTCAAAATAATTTTTTGGTTTTTTGAAATTTGCAGATTTTTAATAATAACGGAAAAACGGTTTGCTTTCGAGAAGGCAAACCGTTTCATAATTAACTAACTACTAAAAAAATATTATTAAAAGTGGTATGAAAGCATTCCTGAGAAATTGATTGGATCAATTGGGTTTATATAGGATGTTCTGTAAGCGTTGTATCCAAATTCATTAAAGACATTGTTGACATATCCGCGTACGGTCCAATTCTCATTAAATTTATACCCTACTTGAAAATTTACTGTAGTGTACGCAGCTAAATCAAAAGGCTTAACATTTGGTACAATTCCCTCGTGAGTGATTGCGCCACTTGACCAATCATTTACCGGTCTTTGTCCAAGATAGTAAGCTCCAACTCCTAAAGACAATCCCTCTAAACTGTTGTCCAGAAATTCGTAATTTGCCCACGCGTTTGCTGTATGTTTTGGGGTGTTTAATGGAGACGAATTGTATACGTAAGATGTGTGTTCTTTATATTTTGCATCAATAAAAGAATATCCTAAAATCACTTCAAGATTTTTTAAGACGCGACCGGAAAGTTCTGTCTCGATTCCTTGACGTTGATCATTTCCACCTTTCTGATAAAATCCTGTCGCAGTCCAAGTTTCATCATATACCGGAAGATTCATATCTCGGTTATTGATTTTAAAGAAGGTAGTATTAAATCGCAAACGATCATTAAGCCAAGATGTTTTCCATCCCGTTTCCCATTGATCCCATCTTTCGTTTCCTAAAGCTTCACCATTAATGTCTTGTCTAGTCGCAGAGCGGGGATTTGAACTATTCGTATATGAAGCAAAAATGTTAATGTTTTTTGTTGGAATAAACATTACTCCAGCTAATGGATTTATGGCATCGCTTGCTACTACTCCTGTATTTATATTAGGTACAGATTCAACTTTACTGTAGCGAAGACCTACAAATGTTCTAAACCAATTTGTCCATTCTGTCACTCCTTGCGCCAATACTCCAAAACCTTTTGAACTTTCATTATTTGTTGTTGCAGCACCATAAATTACTGTTTCTGGCAGATAATTATTAATTGGTTGGTAAACATCAATTACATCAAGAACTCCTGTTTTTTCAGTAAGAGTAGATGTGGTATTTCTATTATAATCAAAACCAACTTGAAATAAATGTTTAATACTTCCTGTATATATATCTTTTGCAACTAAATCTAATTGAAGCACTTGATTGATGTCATTTCTGGTTCCGTGACTCAAAGATCTATTTCTTTGGGAAGGCGATAAGTTTTTGGATTCTGATAATCCGGCACCCACATCGTCAGTGGCTAAATCAGATTTGAAGTATGCAGCTCGCACAGAAAGCTTTTCATTAATTTCTCTATCAAAACGAATTGTGTAGTTTGTGTTGATTGTATTAGTTTTGTCATTTGTATACCCTAAAAATTTATTGTGAGGAAGGTCATAAATTCCGTTCACATCAGATCCTCCGATATTGATTGTCCCCAAGTCTGGAGTTCTATTGTCATCTAAATAGTCCATTTCAAAAGTTAGCATTGTCTTGTCATTCGCTTTCCAAGCAATTGATGGATTTACATAAATTTTGTCGCTATTGACATGACTTCTGTAACTATCTTTTGTTTCATAAGCTCCAGCAATCCTAAAAGCTACCTTCTCATCTTTGTCCATAGGTCCGTAAAAGTCAAACTGTGGTCGAACTTGTCCCCAACTTCCAGAACGGAGAGAAACATCACCTCCAGAATAGAAATTTGGCGTTTTGGTAACGATGTTTATTACGCCTCCAGGACTTCCAATATCTGTAGCAACACCTTGAGTAATTGCCGAAACTCCTTTCAATACTTGAACATTGTCAATACCTGCGGCATCTGTAAGTATTCCCGTTCCTCTAAAATCAGAGTTTACACGAACTCCATTTTTCAAAATTGGAATTCCTC
>CBDUDY010000117.1:0-7352 GCA_965366055.1 uncultured bacterium | reverse complement strand
AGGCTTGATTCAAAAAAATAATGTGCTAAATTTTTTAAATATCTTTAGACAATTGACGATATTGCAGCTTACAGTATTTCTTAGAGAACAAAAATCTCTAAAATAGCCCTGATAGCAGCGGCATCCTTTGTGTTTTTTCTTTAAAAAAAACACAAAGATATAGCGGATAGCAGGACTTTAGTTGAATTGAAAACCAAAATTTCTGCTCCTAAAAAATCTCAGTACATTCTTACTTTTCTGGCTGAATATAAGTAGGTGATTTTCCGTCAAAATCCAAAGTTCGGATTGGAAATGGAATCACAATATTGTTTTTGTCGTAGGCTTTTTTGATAGCAATTATGGCAGCATTTCTCACTTTCCAGTACTCAGGCTGCTCGGGACTTTGAATCCAAATTCGAACAATATAGCTGATCGAACTTTCGTCAAATTCTTTGTAACCCATCGTAATTGCATCCTCGGTGAGTCCGGGAATATTCTTTAAAGCGTCCAAAGTTATTCGTTCAACTTGCTCTAAATCGGCATCGTACGCAACACGTCCAGCTAAATCGATTCGACGTTTTCCTAGTAAGGAATAATTCTCAATTGGATTCTGGAAAATATTTTTATTTGGAATTATAACCATTTGACCTTGAAATGTTTGAATAATAGTATCTCTCAAATTGATTTCAATAACTTTTCCCATATATTCGCCTATTTTTACAATATTTCCAATACTAATTGGACGGCGAAAAGAAATGAAAATTCCCGAAATAAAGTTGGCTGCAATATCCTGAAACGCAAAAGCCAATGCCAAACCTATGATTCCCGCACCAGCCAAAATCGAAGTTACTGCCTTGTCCAATTGCAAAATACTCAAGACAATGAAAAGCGAAATTCCCACGAAAGTGATATAAATAACCGAAGCAAATAGATTATTTAAAGTAGTATGATGAGAAATTTTTGAAATTAGCTTTTTTGACAAATTTCGAGCGCCTTTTGCAATAAATAAACCAAGCACTAAAACAACTGCGGCCAATATTAAATTTGGCAACATTCGGATTAATTCCTGCAGCCAAAATGATAATTTATTTACTATAAGTTGGTAGGCTTCGTTTATGTCCATCTAAAAAATATTTGTCAATTGTTTTGCTCGCAAATATAAATATCAAGATAATTACAACTCTTACTTTGAGAGTGCTTTTGATTATAGAATTTACATCAAACAAAATAATCGAAATCATCAAAAGAATCAAAATTTAAAGCTGTGCTTTTATGTTTTAACCGATAAATATCAGTTACCTCCCATTTGAAGAACCTCAATGTTAATCATCAATACCTCTAAAATATTTTTGGAAAAATAATAGTGGACATTATTGTCCATTAATAAATTTCGTATACCTTTGCATCTAACAAAAGCGAAAATATGTTTTCTAAAGCTTGCGAATACGGACTTAAAGCCTGCATTTTTATTGCAGTTCAATCACAATTGGAAAAGAAAGCCAGCTTGATAGATGTTGCAGATGCGATAAAATCTCCTGCCGCTTATACTTCGAAAATCTTGCAATTACTTTCTAAGAACAATATAATTATTTCGAGCAAAGGTCCGACAGGAGGTTTTTCAATGAATAATGCGCAACTTGAAAATACTATGATGAGCACGATTGTTCAAGTAATCGACGGTGATGACATTTATAATGGTTGCGGCTTGGGACTTATTAAGTGCAATGAATTAAAGCCTTGCCCAGTACATAACCAATTCAAATCAATACGTGATGAACTTAAAACTATGGTCGAAACGACTAGCATTAAATCGTTGGCAGATGACTTAGAAAAAGGTTTAACATTCTTAAAACGTTGAAGTTTAAAGCATTGTATTATAAAAATTCTTAAATTGTATATCGTAATATCCCACATAAATAAATAGATGGAAACCACAAACATTTTTAGCGAATCCGGAATTATAATCACGCTTTTTCTAATCTTAATACCAGTTCTTATTGCTACTGGAATATTAATTTCAAAAGTATATTCCGTAATAAATAAGATTGGAAAAAAGAAAGAGTTGGACAAATTTAATGAGTATCTAAAAGATTTAGATCCTGCAGAAGTTTCTAGACTTGAAGTACGTAAAAAGGAACTTGAATATGGACTGTCGAATACTGAATTGGCAGGAGATGCTCCCGCACTAGATAAAAAAGGTCTTATAAATAACGTAAACGAGATTGAAGGCTTTCGATTTATCGAACAGAAGCGCAAAAGTAAACCTCGCCCCTACGTAGAACCAGAACTTACAAAACTGATTTTGTGGTATCTAGGATGTGCTACTTTTTGGCTGATCTTTGGTACAACAGTCGGTGAATATCTAGGAATTAAATTCGTAGCGCCGGATATTGATCATCAAAGTTGGTTGAGTTTTGGTCGTCTCAGACCTGTGCATACCAATGCTGTATTTTGGGGTTGGGCATCCTTGGGAATGATTGGTTTAGGACATTATGTAGTTCCAAGAGTAAGCAACACTCCTTTGCATAGCATCAAAACTGGTTATTTTTCTTTGATTCTAATCAATGCATCCGTAATTATTGGTAGTGTATGTTTAATGGCGGGAATTAATAATAGTGGTGGCGAATATAGAGAATATGTTTGGCCAGTAATGTTACTATTTGGAATTGCGGTTATTATCAGCCTTATCAATTTTGTAAAAACGATTGCAAAGAAAACTACCAAAGAAATCTATGTTTCCAATTGGTATATCGTCGCAGCGATGATGTACGTAATTGTTATTTCTGTTGTGGCTTATTGGCCAACTTGGCAAAATGGACTTGGAGAAACGATCGTTCAAGGATATTATATGCATCAAGGTGTTGGAATGTGGTTTATGCTTTTCAGTTTAGGATTGATGTATTATTTCTTGCCGCAACAACTTAACAAACCAATTTATTCTTATAGTTTAGGAATTTTAGCTTTTTGGACACAGATATTATTTTACACCTTAATTGGTACGCACCACTTTATTTTTAGTGCTATTCCGTGGTGGTTGCAGACTGTCGCAATTGTGGGTAGTGTGGGAATGGTAATTCCGGTTGTGGCTGGAACAACAAATTTCCTAATGACTTTTAAAGGATCTTGGCATAAAATATCTACAAGTTACACGCTTCCCTTCTATTTGATTGGAATTATATTCTACTTCACAGGTTCACTTCAAGGAACCGCCGAAGCGTTCCGTTTTACAAATTTAGTTTGGCACTTTACCGATTTTACGGTAGCGCACTCCCATTTGACGATGTACGGAATTATCTGTTTTATGCTTTGGGGATTTATTTATACGCTAGTTCCAAGATTGACAGGAAAAGAGCCTTCTCAGGTATTAGTTGGTGCGCATTTCTGGTTTGCATTAATTGGATTGTTATTTTACACATTCCCGCTAATGTACGGTTCCACTCTTAGAGGATTAATGTGGATTGATGGAAAACCATTTATCGAAAGTGTAGAGTTGATGGCGCCGTACTGGCTTTGGCGTGCCGTGGGTGGATCTCTAATGTGGATTTCACATATCGTTTTTGCCTACAATTTCTATCGAATGATCAAGCCTAATCAAGAAAAGGAAATTCCGACTTCGGTAGCTGATATTCTGCGAGCCAAGGAAGAATTGGATCAACAAAAATTGGATAATCAAGGTCTAACTATTTAATATACACGAAATGGATTTTTTCGACAATCATAAAAAATTATTCTTAACGGCTTTGGCATTATTTATAGGTTTGACCATCGCTGTTGCAATTCTGCCCGCTATTCACAATCAGCGAAATAATGCGCCACTTCCTAATCACGTTCCTATGAGCGAAGATGCATACCAAGGAAAGTTAAGTTATATCAGCAACGGATGTGTGGCTTGTCATACGCAGCAGGTTCGAAATGTGGATATGGATAAACCTTGGGGAAAAAGACCTGGAATTCCTGCGGATTATGCCGCAAATACTAGAATAGATTTTTGGAGAAATACGGCAACCTTGATGGGAACTGAGAGAACGGGTCCAGATTTGACCAACATTGGCGTTCGTCAACCAAGTTTAGCGTGGCATTTACTTCATTTATATCAACCACGATCTGTTATAGGTGCCTCAATTATGCCTGCGTACCCTTGGCTTTTTACAATAAAAGATAAAGTAGGAAAAGATGATGTTGAAGTTGTTGTTCCAGATGAATTTAGAACGGGCATTAGTGGAAAAATTATCGCAACTAAAGAAGCACTTCAATTAGTTGCCTATCTACAAAGTCTAAAACAAGTAGAATTGCCTGACGGAAAACTTCCAATGGAATTTTTGTACAAGAAAAAAGAGGTTGCCGTGGCAGCTGCAGCTGGCGGTCCCGAGGCAAATCTTCCGGATGGTGGAACTCTATATACTCAAAATTGTGCTGCTTGCCATCAAGCAAATGGTGAAGGATTAGCAGGAGCATTTCCTCCTCTTAAAGGAAGTCCGATAGTTATGGGTGATGATTTGGATTTATTTGTAACTATTATTATGAAAGGGTATGACGCGAGAGCAGAATACGCGGTGATGAATGCCGTGGGAACGGATAATAATCTTACCGCCGAAGAAGTTACAGCAATTATCAATCACGAGAAAAGCAGCTGGGGAAATAATGCAAAAAAGGTCACATTAGAACAAGTTAAGACAATAATGGAATCATTAAAATAATCATTAAAAGACAATATTATGGCAAATGACGAAATATGGTTAAATAGTTTAATTACTAAAACACCGCAAGAAGGAAGAGAATTAGCAATAATGATGGCTCGAAAAACTATTGGCGCGATACAAACTGATCCCGAAAAGCGTAGAAAATTGCGACCTGAATATTCAGAAGATACACTACAACTGATTCAATCTGCACAAGTTGTCGCAATTGAGTTTCAAACGATTGCAAAAGCAAATAATTACTGGAAAGATGAAAAATAATTTTAAATATTTATTTACACTTCTAGCGTTTTTATGTGGTAATCTATTGGCTTTTGCTTGCCCCGCTTGCGAAAAGCAACAACCAGCGATCACCAAGGGAATCACTCACGGAGGTGGTCCAGCAAGTAATTGGGATTGGGTTATCATCGCCGTAATTTCAATAATCACAATATTGACCTTGATTTTCTCTATGAAATTCTTAATTAAACCAGGTGAGAAAAGTGACGATCATATTAAGAAATCCATTTTAAACAACTAAAGACGATGGTAGAAAATAAAAGTAAAGTATCGCTATTTGTCGACGACGAGTTGCAGCCTATTGCCGAATTGGTCGCACCTGTTCAATTTGAATTGGATACTCGAAAATTGACCGATGGCGAGCACACATTAAAATTAATTAGCAGATCAACTAGTGGTCGAGAGGGAATCAGAAAAATAAAATTTATTGTTCGAAATGGTCCCGCAATCGCTGTCGAAGGTCTGTCTGAAAACGAGGTTGTTGATGGAAGTGTTCCGTTGATGATTAATGCTTATGATAAAGGTGATCAGGTGAATTTCATCATCGAAGGAAGTGAAACTCCTCAAACGGTTCCCACTTGGCTGTGGATTTTATTGATCGCTTTTGTAGGCTGGGCAGCATTTTATATTGTGACAAATATTAGTCTTTAGAAATAAATAATGAAAAAAGATATTCAAGATTTAAATGACATTAAGCTTTTAGTAGACACTTTTTACGGTAAAGTCCGTGAAAATCCAATGCTGAAAGATATTTTCAATACTATTATTCAAGATCGTTGGCCTGAGCATCTTGCAAAAATGTATAATTTCTGGCAAACTGTTTTACTTGAAGAACATACCTATTATGGAAGTCCATTTGTGCCACACGCCAAATTACCTGTAGATCTCGAACATTTTGACAAATGGTTGCTCTTATTTAATTCGACCGTTGATGATTTGTTTGAAGGTGAAAAAGCCGAAAAAGCCAAGTGGCAAGGGCAACGAATGGCAGAAATGTTTCATTCAAAAATTGAATACTACAAAAATAATAGTTCAGTTAAAATATTATGACCACAACAAAATTTCAACTTGCTATTATAAGCGTATTTCTTTGGATTGGTTTTGTTTGCGCAATTAGTTTTATGGAAGCGTGGCTAAAGTTTTCTGCACCTGGAGTTACAATTCCAATTGGATTGGGTATCGGAAGATTAGTTTTTTCGGCATTAAATAAAGTGGAATGGCTACTTGGTCTTCTGATTATTGGCAATTTGATAGTATCAAAAAACAAATTAGCAACCTTTTCAAACTTACTCTACTTCATCCCTATTTTACTTTTAGTACTGCAAACTTTCTGGTTATTGCCAGCATTAGATGCAAGAGCAGAAATTTATATTCAGGGTCAAATACCACCTGCTTCTACCCTTCACTATTATTTTGTTGGGATAGAAATCATTAAAATAGGATGCCTTACAATTTTTGGAATAAAATTATTTACAAAACCATAATATCCTCCGTTATGACTGTTCAAGAAAATCAAATTATCGGTGAATTGGTAGCCAATGACTACCGCACCGCCTCAATTTTCAAAAAATATAATATCGATTTTTGCTGTCAAGGAAATCGAACAATCGAAGATGCTTGCAAAGCAAAAGATATCGATCAGAAATTAGTTGTTTCAGATCTAAATGAATTGCTTCAATCAACTAAAGATTTGGCGACAGACTTTCAAAGTTGGCCGTTGGATTTGCTTGCCGAATATATTGAGAAAAAACACCATCGTTATGTTGAAACTAAAACTTTGGAAATTAAACCTTACTTAGAAAAAATTTGTCGTGTTCATGGCGAGCGTCATCCAGAATTATTGGAAATATCCGAACATTTTACTGCAACCGCCGGCGAACTTGCAATGCATATGAAAAAGGAAGAATTGTTGGTCTTCCCTTTTATAAAACGAATGGTTAGAGCAGAAAAAGAAGGTACGGAATTGGTGACCTCAAAAGCTGGTAGCCTCAAAAAATTGATCGATTCGATGATGGATGATCACGCTACCGAAGGTGAACGCTTCCGCAAAATTGATGCGCTTAGCAATAATTTCACGCCGCCAGAAGATGCTTGCAATACCTACCGCGTGACTTTCGCATTACTTAAAGAGTTTGAGCAAGATCTGCATATGCACATTCATCTTGAGAATAATATTCTTTTCCCCAAGGCGATTGAGTTGGAAGAAAAATTGAATGATGTTAAAATATAAAATATCAAAAAAATATAAATAAAAGTATGCTGAATAATAGAGCCGTAATTGATTTTACGGCTTTTTATTTGGCTAAGATTTTAGCAAGAGTTTTTCGTTTTTTTGGGCGCAACCCGTCGCCACTACGACTTTCTTACCAAAGAAATAAGCGCTGGCTTGGGTCGGGT
>CBDUDY010000116.1:0-7439 GCA_965366055.1 uncultured bacterium | reverse complement strand
GCCAATCATTATAAATTAGAAAAGGAAACTGCCTATTACGCAATCCTACCAACCGCAACGCAATACGCTCGAAATGCGATTTTTTCTGGTTTGACACCATTGGAAATGGAAAAGAAATTTCCTCAATATTGGAAAAATGATGTAGAAGAAGGTGGAAAAAATCTTTATGAAGCCGAATTTTTATCAGCACAGCTTAAGAGACTTGGCCTTGACCTAAAAGAAGATTATTTCAAAATTACAAGTTTGGCAAGTGGCCGAAAATTAGTTGACAACTTTAAAGGATTAAAAGACAACAATCTTGTGACCGTGGTTTACAATTTTATTGATATGCTGTCGCACGCAAAAACTGAAATGGAAGTTGTAAAAGAACTTGCCGCAGACGATAAAGCCTACAGATCACTGACTTTAAGTTGGTTTAAAAACTCGCCTCTGTTAGAAATTATTCAGCAAGCGCAGCAAATGGGTTTCAAATTAATTATAACTACAGATCACGGGACAATCAATGTTAAAAATCCATCAAAAGTAATTGGAGACAAAAACACGAGTTTGAATCTTAGGTATAAAACCGGAAGAAGTTTGACATATGAAGACAAAGATGTTTACGCAATAAAAGATCCAAAAAGGATCGGATTGCCTGCGATTAATATGAGTAGCTCGTTTATATTTGCAAAGAATGATAGTTTCTTAGCCTACGTAAACAATTACAATCATTATGTAAGTTACTACAGAAATACCTATCAGCACGGAGGAATATCACTCGAAGAGATGATCGTTCCTTTCCTTGTATTTAATCCAAAATAATTCAGTTATAATATGGAGTTTGTGTTTTCTTTAGACAAAATTGATTTGGCAGTTAAGCATTTTTTCGAAACTAGTCCTAATAAGGTTGTGTTATTTAATGGATTGATGGGTGCTGGTAAAACCACTTTCATCAAAGCGTTGTGTAAACATTTGGGCGTAAAAGATGTGACAACTTCCCCAACTTTTTCATTGGTCAACGATTATCAAACTCCTGAAGGTAAAAGCATCTATCACTTTGACTTATACCGAATTAACTCGGAAATAGAAGCGTTGGATATGGGAATAGAGGAGTATTTGTATTCTGGCAACTGCTGCTTTATTGAGTGGCCGGAGAAAATCCCAAATCTGCTTCCAGAAAAGTTCACAACGGTCAATATTCGTGAAATTGAAACCGGAGAAAGAGCGTTGGAAATTATATAATTTGATTCACTTTTTATCGAGATAAAAAATTCAACTTTGCTTTTTTTTACAACTTTGAAAATTTATAAATTAGAAGTCTTGCTTTTTTTTGATAACTTAGAGCGTTAATTCATTAATACTATGTCATTTAGCCCATTTACAAAACAGCAGTTAATGCCACAGGAAGAAACTCTGGAAGTTGGCCGCCATAAAAGCCAATTATTCATTGGAATTCCAAAAGAGATTAGTTGTCAGGAGCGCAGAATTTGCCTTACTCCAGATGCAGTTGCTTCTCTCACGCTTCACGGTCATAGAATTCTGATGGAAGCTGGCGCAGGTTTGTCAAGTAGCTACTGTGATAGAGAATATAGTGAGGCTGGAGCCGAAATAACCACAGATACTAAAAAGGTTTTAAGCTGTCCATTATTATTAAAGGTGGAGCCATTAACTCTCGAAGAAATTGAACATATTGCAATAAATGCCGTGATTATATCGGCAATTCAAATAAAAACACGTGATAAGGAGTATTTTCAGGCTTTAGTGAAAAAGAAAGCTACCGCTTTGGCTTTTGAATATATTAAAGACGAAGACGGCAGTTATCCAGCAGTAAAATCGCTGAGCGAGATTGCAGGAACCGCTTCAATTCTGATCGCTGCCGAATTAATGATAAACAGCCACGCTGGAAAAGGTTTGCTTTTCGGAAATATCAGCGGCGTTCCTCCCACCGATGTTGTAATTATTGGTGCGGGCACAGTTGGTGAATATGCCGCCAAAACCGCTTTAGGAATTGGAGCTACCGTAAAAGTTTTTGACAATAGTATTACTAAACTGCGAAGATTACAAAATAATGTTAGGCAGAATATCTTCACTTCTACCATTCATCCCAAAACTTTGCTAAAAGCTTTACGAAGATGCGACGTGGCTATTGGCGCGATGCACGGCAAAGAGCGCTGTCCAATTGTAGTTTCAGAAACAATGGTCGAGCATATGAAACGTGGTGCTGTAATCGTCGATGTGAGTATTGATACTGGAGGTTGCTTCGAAACTTCGGAAGTAACATCACACGAGAATCCAACATTTATCAAAAATAATGTCATTCATTACTGCGTTCCGAATATTCCGTCACGATATTCCAAAACCGCATCCCTTTCGATCAGTAATATTATCACGCCATATCTTATAGAAGTTGGCGACGATGGAGGAATCGAGGAGTCAATTCGCTCTAATGTTGGACTTCGTAATGGGGTTTATTTATACCACGGAATTCTTACTAGCAAAACTATTGGCGAATGGTTCGGACTTAATTATAGCGATATCAATTTATTTGTATTTTGATATTGGTTTGAGTTACCTTTGCACAAAATAATTTATAATGAGATTTAGATTTCGACTCGCATATTACCTCGCAGGCTTTGCAATTGGAGTGTTTTTTCTTTCGATGATTTTAAGCGGAAAAGACACTAGATGTACTTATTTTCCTAACGGTAGAGTGCTCAACGATCTTCGCAACAAACCTTTCCATTATTCGGAGGCGGCGTCCGCTGTTCTTGCAGAGTCGTGGATTGACACTGTAGATATCAAAAACACACTTACTCATGGTGACGTAGATTTTGACCGTAGTAATACGAAACTTGATAACGGCAAAATTTATATTATCGAAGGGAAGACTATGCAAAACGTACCAATTACTTTGAAAATTGCCAATTATAGCGAAAAAGCAGTTTTACAAGAAATTTCCAAATAAGATTTTTAGAATATATATTAAAGCCATCACAACTAGTGATGGCTTTTTTATTGGGACAATAATTTTAAGGAGCTATTTCCAGCTTTTTGCGGCAAGTCCTCACAAAAAAAGCCATTTTTCAGGGTCATAATAAGAGCTTCCGTTGGTCGCTTTATTCTGCCCAAAAAATGCGCTTTTTTTTGTTCCGGGCTTTCTGCGACAATCTGGGCTAGGGATTTTGGAATATTGTCAGAATTCAAATTTGAAAAAGTCACAGACACGTTCTACAACAAGTATTATTAATCAACCTATTCAGAAGCAACTGAAACCAACTATTATAGTGTAACTAAAATAGTTTGTGAATTTCTCGAATTTTTCAATCTTCCAATTATTTCCTAAACAATTTCCTCGCCACAATCACTTTCATAATCTCATTGGTTCCGGCATAAATCCTTGCAACTCGATTGTCCACGTACATTCTCGAAATTGGATATTCCCACATATAGCCATAACCGCCAAAGAGTTGCAGACATTCGTCCACGACTTCCCCGCACATATCGCTTGCACTAAATTTAATCATCGAAGCAATTTCTGCCGAAAGTGTTTCATGCATCAAATGCTCAATACTTGAATCCAAAAACGATTGGTGCAATTGCAATTTCGTAGCGCATTCGACTAATTTGAATTGCGTATTCTGAAATGATGAAATAGGATTTCCAAAAGCAGATCTTTCATTAGTGTACTCGATTGTACTTTCGATGGCGCCTTGAGCCGTTGCAACTGCGGTGATTGCAACTGTGAGTCGTTCTCTCGCCAATTCGCTCATCATTATATAAAATCCTTTTCCCTCCTCGCCTAGCAAATTCTCTTTCGGAACTTTTACATTATCAAAAAATAATTCGGCAGTATCTTGAGATTTCATTCCAATTTTCTTGAGAGGATTTCCTTTTGCAAAACCTTCAGATTTTACATCCATTATTAAAAGTGATACACCTTCATTCTCGGTATTCTTGTTGGTTTTGACTGCAACAATTACCATATCACACATAAAACCATTGGTAATAAAAGTCTTTTGACCATTTACGAGATAATGATCACCACAATCTTGGGCAGTAGTTTTGATTGCTTGCAAATCACTTCCGCAGTTTGGTTCAGTCATGCCAATCGCGGTAATTATTTCTCCAGAAGCCATCGCTGGCAAGTATTTAGACTTTTGAGATTCTGTTCCGTATTTTAATAAATAAGGCGCCACAATATCAGAATGTAGAAAAAATCCTGGACCAGAAATTCCTTTCTTTCCAAGTTCCTCAATAAACAATGCGCTAAAAGAAAAATCTAATCCACTTCCACCATATTTCTCCGGCATGTCAAGACATAGCAAACCTAAACTTCCCGCTTTTGTCCACAACTCTCGCGGAACCATTTGATTTTTTTCCCATTCCTCCTGAAAAGGCATCATGTCCGATTCGATAAATTCGACAATCATTTCGCGCATCATTTTATGCTCTGGCGAATTGTACATTTTTCTTGGCAATAATATATCTTGTAGCATTCTTATATTCTTTTAAATAGTAATAGATATCCAGAATCAGATCAATTTTAAAAGTACGTTTTATTACGCAAAGATTTTCACTTGGAAAATTAAAAGCACATTAACTGAATTTGGCTCGTACTAATTATAAAATCTTTAAAAATCTTAACAAAAAAAATGGAATACTAGTAATAGATGACGCTAAAAAAAATATTAGCTTTGTCTAAATACCACTACTTATAAATATTAATTTTTTAGTTTTTTGAATTAAAATCGTCACTCAAATGAGTTCAGAGTCTCTAAGCGAAGTTCACTCAAGCGTAAATACCAACAAAAAAGGCTGGCGAAAAATATTCGCATTCTTCGGACCTGCTTATTTGATAAGTGTTGGATATATGGATCCAGGAAATTGGGCAACTGATATTGCTGGAGGATCGCAATTTGGATATAAGCTAATTTGGGTCTTGTTAATGTCCAACCTTATTGCATTACTTCTTCAATCTCTGAGTGCTCGCTTGGGAATAGTTCAAGGTCTAGATCTCGCACAAGCTTCAAAAAACGCTTATCCTCGCTGGGCAAATCTTGCTTTATGGATTTTGGCCGAAATTGCAATTGCTGCCTGCGATCTTGCCGAAATTATCGGAATGGCAATTGGACTAAATCTGCTCTTCGGTTTACCAATGGTTTGGGGAATTAGCATTACCGCTTTCGATACAATTTTACTACTCTTTCTACTCAAAAAAGGAATGCGGGTAATGGAACTTTTCATTATTAGTCTGGTTTCAATAATTGGAATTTCATTTGTAGTCGAGATGATTATCACAGATCCTGTTTACGGAGATGTTGCAAAAGGCTTAATTCCTTCTGCTCTAAGTGGCGATGCCTTATATATTGCCATCGGAATAATTGGAGCGACCGTAATGCCTCATAACCTTTACTTACATTCGTCTTTAGTGCAGACGCGCAAAATTAAACGAACTACAAATGGCCTTAAAAAAGCAATTCGGTACAATTTTATCGATACTATCTTGGCTCTTAATCTTGCTTTTCTTGTCAATGCGGCAATTCTAGTTTTAGCTGGAGCGGCATTTTTTGTAAATGGATATTATAATGTTGCCGAAATTCAAGATGCATCAAAATTATTGGAGAATCTCTTTGGTAGTGTGGCACCAACATTCTTTGCAATTGCACTTATTGCTGCTGGACAGAGCTCTACGGTAACAGGTACGCTGGCTGGGCAAATTATCATGGAAGGACACATTAATCTGAAAGTTGCACCGTGGCTTCGCCGTTTAGTTACAAGAATGATTGCGATTATTCCCGCTTTATTTACAATTTATTATTTTGGCGAAGCTGCATTAGGAAGTTTACTAATTTTGAGTCAAGTAGTTTTAAGTCTGCAGTTGGGATTCGCAGTAATTCCATTAATTCAGTTTAATTCTGATAAGATTAAAATGAAGGAATTTGCTATTAAACCTTGGGTTCAAGTTCTTTCTTGGCTAAGCGCAGCGATTATTATATTTCTGAATATCAAGCTCGTAATAGATGAAATATCCGGTTGGATAGCCGCTTCAAATGAAACTGATAAAATTCTCATTTATACTATTGTAATTCCGTTGGCTTTGGCTTGTGTAGGTTTACTTGGTTATATTTTTGTTTTTCCTTTTAGAAACAAGAACAAAACTATTAAAATATAATTCTGAAATACCAGCTTATTACTTCTTTGTAAAAGTAGATTTGAGATATAGAAAAATTTTCACCACCACGACGCATAGTATTCCAACCGCTAATCCAATGATCGCCTCACGAGCGATGTCAGGAAGGTTGGTAAGGAAATTATGAAAGTAGTCAACATTGTGGGTAAAAATTCCGCCTGCTACTAGAACTAATGCTACAGTTCCAATCACCGTCAAGGATTTAATTACATAAGGAAGTGCATTCACTAATAACATTCCGATAGATTTCTTTAAACTCTTTTCTTTATTGCTTTTTTTGATCAGATAATAGCCCGCCTCGTCCATTCGAACAATTAAAGCGACAATTCCGTAAACTCCTACCGTAGCCAGCAAAGCAATCGCGCTCACCACCATTATCTGACTTGTAAGAGGCTTTCCTACCACAGTACTCATTGCGATAATCACAATTTCTACTGACAAAATAAAGTCAGTCACAATTGCTGACTTCACTTTTACCTTTTCCATTGCAAGAATATCGGCTTCAGTAATGTTTTGCTCTGCCTCCGCTACATCTTCGTGCTTGTGTGGAAATAAAAATTCATATATTTTTTCTGCTCCTTCGTATGCTAAATAAAATCCTCCTAATAGAAGTGCGATTGTTATAGCTATTGGAAGAAATGCGCTTAATACAAACGCAATAGGAAGAATAATTGCTTTATTTAATAATGACCCTTTTGTAATTGCCCATAGAACGGGAATTTCTCGAGATGATGCAAAACCAGAGGCTTTCTCCGCATTTACCGCGAGATCATCTCCAAGAATACCTGCAGTTTTTTTAGCCGCAATTTTACTCATTACAGCAACATCATCCATGATAGCTGCGATATCATCTAAAATTGCAAAAAAACCTGAAGCCATAGTTCTAAATTTAAAGTAGCCAAATATAAAATTTATTCAAAAGTAGTTCTATAATTTTTTCATAATAGTTTTAGAACTTTCGTAATTATTTCTGCTGAGATATTGAGTTAAGAAAGTACTGATCAACTTCTTCTAATCTTTAGTAAATAGTATAAATAGCAAGTTTTATTTTGAATAAAGTTGAGCAGAAGATACAGTTTGCTTTACTATTCCTTATTTATAAATTGTCGAAAAGCGTATAAATTGTCGAGTAAAATTCTTTTGAAAATCTCGCTAAGTATTGTTCTCTAAAAGAATTCGTCGTTCAGAAAGATCATTTTTATTCCCTGCTCGAACTCTTTATAAAAACAGCTAATAATCTAAAAAATTAATTTAAAAAAATGTAATTATG
>CBDUDY010000115.1:0-7537 GCA_965366055.1 uncultured bacterium | reverse complement strand
AAAAATTTAAAAAATGATTTGGGTAATGAAATTTTCATAAAAAAATGGTTTTAAATTTATCCTTAAAAGACTCTTAACTCTATTGTAATTAATAGCCAAAGTTGGGCAAACATAGGCTTAATATTTAACATATGTATAGCATTAGTACTATAAATCTAAAATAATGCCGATATACATGTTATTTTAAAAAAATACCCGCAATAAGTCCTTTTTATTATACAAAAATTCAAAAATGATAATGATTTCACATAAATCACAGTGCACTTCTTTTTATATAATAAAAAAAAGGCGTTAATGGTCGCTGAAAACGTGCTATTTAACGAAGAAATACCGCCGTGAACAAAATCCTAAATTAGCAAAGTTGCGATTAATCTAAGTTTTCTAACCTTTATATAAATGTTATCAAACAACACTATGTTCGTAGTAGCTTTAAAGGATTTTGCAGAACTAGTATGGACGTTTTATGGATAAATTTTAAAGAAATAACAACCTATAGTTTTACATTTCTAAAATAATAAGTTGGGGGCACAAAAAAGCATTCCTAATAAATAGTAAATGCTCTACGTAATTTTTTATACCAATTTAGTTGAGAATATTGTTTTACTCTTTAACAAATTTGAATGACTTCGATCCGTACAGATAAATGAAGGATGCTATAATTCCGAAGAATATTTGAAAAATGCTCGTAGTTTTGATGTAATTAAAGAAAAAAGAACTTGATCTAGTTTCCAGCTCGAACAAAGAAAGATAAGTTATCAAGCAAACTGGGACTACAACTATCATCAAGGATAATATGTACATAAACTTTATCTCGGCATTGGTCATTATTGCCGTTTCGTTTTCACTCTCTTTCATCATATTCTGTATCCAATAGGCAAAGAATAAGTTGGGCATAAGTAGACCCATGGCAAGCTTTATAATAAATTTCATAGTAAATACTTTTATAATTCGATGACAATATTGTCGCCATTTAAAAATCTTTGAACGTCTATTTTAGTCTTTTCTCGATTCAAATCTATATCTAAGAAGATTTCGGTTGCCCCAATAAATTCATCAGTAGATAATTCCTCTTGGCTCATCTGTAACTGAAACTTCTCAACGGCACGTTTTTGCTTGGCAATTCTTCTATTAATTTCGGTATTGAGATACTCAATTTCCTTCTTTAGTTCAATTTCTCTATCTTCATTAAAATTTTTTAGAGAAACTATTTCTTTCTGTAATTCTTCTCTTTTTAGATAATCTACAACTAGGATTCTAGCAGCATTGACGATTTTGGAAGACTTGTCAACAGACAGCCCACTATTTTTCGTGATTAAATTAGAGACATAACTATCTAAACCTTCTTGATTGCACTTATCAATACCAATTATTTGCAGCACATTATCAATTTCTTGTTTAGTTTTTGTTGGAACTTTATTCTCTTCGTAAAAGTTATTGATGACATCGTCGACTTCGCACTTCGTCGGAATCAACGATGAAACTTTTAAAATTTTATGGAAGAAATTTTGTACGCTGATGTCTGTTGTTTGTAACTGCTTCATCATAATTTTATACAGCCGTTAGCAGCCTATCTTCTAGTTTTGTTTCTAATATTTGTTTGGAAAGTCTAGATATGTCAATTATATCCGCAAGAACCAAACTAATAGATTGTTGGATTGAATTTTCATCCATTAACTTTTCTCTAATTAATGCAGAGTTTTTCTTTACCTGTTCACGACAACTATCTTGTTCTGTTTGAAGTTTCGCATGCGAATTATTATAAAACTCCAAGCGTGTGTTTTCTAATTTTAGGAGCTCTAAATAATTTTGATAGTCGCTTCTAGTTTTAAATGTTTTTGCATTCCATTGCTGACGCATTTTCGCAAAAATCGTAATAACTATTCCAATACTGATTATCGCTGTTATCACATGGGGTCTTGTTGGTTCGTTGGCAATAAAATAGTCATTATCACCTTTCAAATCATTTAATTTTTGTTGGTAATAAAATTTTTGACTTTCTGTATCTTCTACGACCTGCGCGACATCGTGAAGTTCTATGTCGAGATATTTTATCCGGTTTAATAATACAACATTCGCGTCTTTAAGCTCTTTAACTCCGGAGATAGAGAAAATTTGAGCAAAACTCAGTTTAATTTTATTTTCAAACTGATTTCGAAACTGAGCTGTAAAATTCTCTAATGTGGGAGTAAAATTCTCTTTAACATTTTTAAAAATTTCCAATAATCGCATTACATCCATCCGAATTGATCGAGCGTCGTTGTGAAAGGATTTTTTCATCATCTCTATATCATGATCTAAATCCTTGATTGTGTTTTTTGAAGCATTCCTACTTTCAACAATAGAAAACACAGCGTCAATTCCAATATCTACAGCAGTATTTGATATTGAGCCTCTACTTCTATTCAATTTCTTTAAACTTGCTAATGCAGAATTACCAAAATCAGTATATAGGTCTTCATTTAAAGTAAAAAAATCTTTTGACCTCTGTTCGATAGTTTGAAACTCCACTTGAAGCTTATCTATTAAAACGCTTGTCTCCATCCATTTTACAGATGAAAAATCAAATAATGCTGGATTTGTAAGTTTGAGTTTCTCTCCAAAAACTTCTACTACCATATTTGCGAGATCCTCGCGCATATATTTTAATGCATTCCGAAGCTGTTCAAAATCTATAAAAAGATTTGAAAGTTCATCTCTAATTAGTAAATACTTATCGATTAAGCCTTTATAATTATTAAAAACTTTCCTTGCTTCTATGATTTTCTCTTCCACTTTTGAAGCGCCAGTAAGCGAAAAAACTTCAACAAGCTTAATGCCTTTTAGTTCATCTTCAAATTGTCTAAGACTCAAAAAATAATCGACTTTTTGAATTTCCTCCAACACAACATTCATTTTGTTGAATAAACTACCTATTCCATCAAATGCGACTTTATTACACTCTAACGTTAAACTTGTTGGTATAAGTGAGATTCTTTTAGGATCAAAAATTTTGGACTTCCCGTCATTGGAAAAAAAACTATTGCTAATAGAATTTTGTAAAGATGCACTGTAGGAACAATCTTCAAACGCGGTTGCTACTAATGTATTTATTGCAAGAGTTTCTTTTAAACTAAGATGTGGGAATTTTGTATTTATTCTTTCTACTAATTCTCTCCTCGTTAATGTATGTCCTTCTTTTTCTAAATCTATTGACAAATTTTTAATTTCATCAATAATGACTTTTATATTTTGCTCACTCATAATATTACAACGCTGGTGAATGTTTTCCTTTACTTGGTCCATTTGGATGCCTGTTACAACTGCTGCCTGTCAATGAGGTTAAGCTGGAATAAGAAGTGCCGCAAAATTTACAATTGTATTTTGCTTTTTCTGACCCCTCATAAAGCTTATGTTTTCCTTTACTTGGTCCTGATGGATGACGGTTGCAAGAACTTCCTGTAAGAGAAGATATACTCGAATATTTGCTTCCGCAATATTCACAATAACAATTTGCCATAATAATAAGTGTAGGTTAGATTACAAAAATAATTATATAGCGATGTCGAATTTTGTTATTCTATAAAGTACCATTTTTACCCTATGAAAGGGCTCATTTAGATTAATTTGAGCGAAAAAGCTGATAATTTAGGAAGTTTTAACCTGTAGTTTTACCACAACTTGAGTTCCAAAAGGAAAATTACTTTCCAGTTTAATGGATTCTTTTAGATCATTTTGTAGTAATGAAAGTCGTTCTCTCGCCAGCAAAATTCCTTTGGAGTGATGAAGATTTGTCGAATTTTTATGTATCCCTTTTCCGTTATCCACAATTTTTATTTGCAAAGTCGTCTTGTCAAGCATTGCAAATTCAATGGTTAATGTGGGATTTAAAGTCGCATTCGTAAATGCGTGAACGAACACGTTTTCTACAAAAGGTTGCAGTAGCATTGTTGGAATTTGTAATGCAAGATTTAAAGTTTCATTTGTTAGAATTTCAACTTTAACCCCATGATTAAAACGCATATTTTCAATTGAAATATAGGTTCGCAAATAGTCAATTTCTTCTTTTAAAGTAATTTTAGGCTTGGAAGAATTCTCTAAAGTTTTGCGCATAAGTTTCGCAAATTCTCCTATATAATGAAGTGAATTTAGTGTGTCATTTGAAATCACATAATTCTGAATCGCATTCATCGCATTGAACATAAAATGGGGATTCATCTGACTCAATAGTGCTTCCAATTTCGTTTCCGCAATCCGTTTTTGAACAAGTGCTTTCTCCTTAGACTTTGTTTTGAAGCGTTTGATTGAAAAAACGGCAATGCTAGAGACAACTAGAAATGTAATTAGCAAAAACCACCATTGATAATAGAAAGGAGCTAATACTTTAATTTTTAGAATCGTAAATATTTTTGAACGACCACTATTCAAATCATAAACCTCAATCTCTAAATTATAGTCGCCAAAAGGTAGATAGGGTAGAAATACATTAGCTTTTTCTGAGTATGGACTCCACTGATTATCATTTTCTAGACGGTAGCGATATTTTAGCTTTTGTGGAAAAGCACTTCCTTTTGCAATAAAATTAATTGAAAGTGTATTTTCGTCAAAAGAGGTCTCAAGATAATCTTTGGTATAATTAAACCATCGAAAATCCTTTCCATCAATTTCTTTGTTGTTAATTAGTATTTTAGTGATCTTCAACTCCGAAACTTCTGTTTTCGGCAGAATTAATTCTTCAAGATTAAATTTGAAATAACCTTCGTTATTTCCCACGTAAAGTGT
The DNA here is from genome assembly GCA_965366055.1 of uncultured bacterium. Classification (GTDB taxonomy): domain Bacteria; phylum Bacteroidota; class Bacteroidia; order Flavobacteriales; family Flavobacteriaceae; genus Flavobacterium. The sequence continues at coordinate 2,779 of CBDUDY010000115.1, read as the reverse complement.
TTTCTCAATAATTTTCGAACTCTTAAAAGTGCAGTTTATAACTCCTTGATCTTTGTCAATCAACTGAATTATTCCGTCTTTGTAAATATTAATTCCTTTCTCAGTTCCTATAATTATAAAATCCTTATAGGATTCTAAAAAACTAATTGAATTGCCAACTATTATTTCTTTTGGAATTTTAAGAACATTTTTAAAAGTCTTCAGATCCTTAATTATAAAAACATCCCCAAATTCTGAACTGACAATCAATTCCCCTTTGTCGTTTTTTGCAGAATGCTTTAATTTATCTTCAAGAAATAATCCTTCTTTCAAAAACGATCTAAAATTTCCTTTACTATACGCTGACAATCCGCTAAATACTGACAGAAAATAGGTGCTGCCATTTACATTTATGCTCGAAACTATATCCGAGACTTCTTTTGAAACTTGCTTTACTTCTAGTGAATCTAGGCTTTTATATATTTTCGTCGGACCATATGGATGAGATTCAAAAAATAAATTATCAGCCGTAAAACCAAAATTATAAGTGTGAATTGGAAAATATTTTTGTATTTCAGCATTCTGATTTACTTCGAAAATTCCAATATTACTGCTGATATAGTATGCGTTTCTATGCTTTTTCAAATCATAAAACTCTAAATCGTCAGCTTTCAAATTAAAATTAAGTTCAAAGTTATCTCTATTTTCAGAATGAATTTCAATCCTGTTTTTTGAACTGTATGCACTTTGAAAAGCTTTGAACTCACTTCTCTTAATAGATTTAACGACCTTGTTCTGCAATATAAAATCGACACCGCCTTGATCTAAAACTAAATTATCTTCAAAACCCAAAACTTTCTTTCGGTTATTCTTTTCAAACAAAACCGCCTGATCCAACTGGATTTCATAAAATCCTCTGTCTTTTGAACCTACGTAGAGAAAATCATTGGTTTTATCATAGACAACATTTAACAACTTTTTTGAATCAATGCCAAATTGCTCACTTAAATTCCGCATTTCGCCGACCTGAATTTCATACAATCCACCACTACTATCAAATATTCCCCAACAAGCAGCATAAATTGTGTTTCGTTTATCCTTCGCATATTGCCAAGCAATGGATTGCCCAAACTGACTACTGCGTTTAACAGATCTGCTTGTAAACTCTAGTACATCCAGAAAACCTTTATTGCTATTATAAAATTTATCCTGAAAATTCCCCACGCTATAGCAGGTCTGAAATAGTAATACAGGAATTACTTTAGGATTAACTGTAAAATTTATTATTTTAAAAAAACCTTCATTTAGTGCAGAGAAGTAGATTTCTCCGTTATATTCAAAAATATCTGTCACAATAAAAACACCAAAGTGCGGGAACACTTCTTTCGGTGTAATGATCGCATTCGAACTAATGTCAATTATAGAAATACCGTATTCCGTACCTACAATAACTTTGTTTTTATAGCTAAATACTTTTCGAGTTTTATTGTGCGCTAAACCGTCTAATGTCGTGAAAACCTTGTATTTTTTACCGTCAAATTTCGTAACTCCACCGCCATAGCTAGCAAACCACATATTATTATCAATGTCTTCACAAATTCCCCAACAACTATTCTGAGCTAAGCCGTCTTCTTTATAAAGATTAGTAAAAACTCCACCTTCATAAATCGAAATGCCATTTTCTGTTCCAATCCATAATTTGTCCTTCGAATCAATAAATAAACTTCTCACAGCGTCATTAGAAAGGCCGTCTGAAGTCGAGAAATTTCGTGAAGGAAAATTTTGGGCTAGAAGTAATGTAGGTGTAATTGCTACAAGTAAGCAGAATATGTTAACGAGCAATCGCATCCATCAATCGTTTTTTGGTAAATGATTTATCGGAAACAGGAATAGATTCGCCGTTTAATAATAGTAGTGAGTAGTCAGATGTATTAAATGATTTTATGAAATTTACATTAACTACATAGCTTTTATGAACTCTAATAAAGGTTGGCTCAATTAGATTTACACACGAATCTCTAAATGTTTTTGAAGCCAGAATGCCACCATCTTTAGTAAAAAAGTGCGTGTAAGATTCCTCCGCTTTGCAATATATAATGTCGGTTAAATTCAAAACTTCAAAACCTTTCTTTGTAGAAATTACCAGTTTTTTGTCACTTCCACTAGAATTGGCTTGCTCTAAAATTGGCAGAGATTCGATAGCCTCAACCGCATGAATAAGATTTTGTTGATAGCGCTCAATAGCAGCCCGCACATCCGAAACCGTTAGCGGCTTGAGTAGATAATCTAACGCATTTACTTTAAAAGCATCCAATGCAAAATCTTTAAAAGCAGTTGTAAAAATTATTTTAAAGTTAATGATCGAAAAGTAATTCATCAGTTCCAACCCACTTTCCTCTGGCATTTGAATGTCTAAAAACACAATGTCAGGAGAATATTTTTGTATTGCCACAACCGCAGATTTTACAGAATCACATTCTTCTACCACTACGATTTTGGTGGGATATAATAAAGTCAAAAGACTCGATAAATATTTTCTTGCCGGAAACTCATCATCGACTATTAGAACTTTTATTTGCATTTGGAAACACTTAATTTGAAAAGCTAATTTACCATAAATTCAACCGCAATCGCAATCTTAACTCGAAATAGATTTAAAAAAGGCAGTAGTTTTATAAAATTGATAATAAGATGCATCTTTTTTTTGGCGATACCTTTGCCAAAATATTTCAGAGTACCAGTAAAGTTGTGATGTGGCTCAGGTGGTGCCATTTATTCCCAATCTTTCTTGTAGCTTTTT
>CBDUDY010000114.1:0-7575 GCA_965366055.1 uncultured bacterium | reverse complement strand
GATTTTTTCGATTTTTCCATTATTTAGATCCCTCGTTTTTCCTTACTTTTGGAATCATTAAAAAAAAATCAGAGCGACGATGAAATTTGGTATTATTAAAGAAAGAAAAACTCCGCCGGATAGAAGAGTGGTTTTTACTCCGGACGAATTAGTTCGATTGCAAGCAGAACATCCAGAAGCAGAAATAAAAGTGGAAACTTCGGATATACGTATTTTTCCAGATTCGGAATATGCCGATGCAGGAATCGAAGTAGGTAGTGATATGACCGATTGTGATGTGCTATTTGGAGTAAAAGAAGTTCCTGTCGATGCATTAATTCCTAATAAAAAATATTTCTTCTTTTCGCACACCATAAAAAAGCAATCTTATAACAAAAAACTACTTCAAGCAATACTTCATAAAAATATTGAACTTTACGATCATGAGACAATTGTGGACGAAAACTTCAAAAGACTAATTGGTTTTGGTCGCTATGCGGGTATCGTGGGAATGTACAATGGAATAAGAGCTTTTGGAATAAAATACGATCTTTTCAAATTGCCAAAAGCAGAAACTCTTCAACATCGTGAGGATTTAATCATCAGATTGAGAAGAATCACTTTGCCACCAGTAAAGATTGTAGTTACAGGGAAAGGAAAAGTTGGAAACGGAATTAAAGAGATGCTAGATGCGATGAAAATCAAAGAAGTTTCGATTGAAAACTATTTGACCAAGAATTATTCGGATCCTGTTTATACTCAGATTACTGTTTTAGATTATAATAAACGTAAAGACGGAAAACCTTCAGAAAAATACGATTTCTATAATCATCCTACCGAATATACTTCAGATTTTGAGCGCTTTGCTAAAGTTAGCGATATTTTTATGGCAGGACATTTTGCCGGAAATGACGCTCCAGTAATTCTTTCAAGAGAAATGCTGTTGTCAAAAGAAAATAAAATTAGAGTAATCGCCGATGTTTCTTGTGATGTTGATGGACCGATAGAAAGTACAATCAAAGCTTCGACCATTGCTGAACCAATTTACGGCTATCTTCCTTCTGAACATAAAGAAGTAGATATTTTTCACCCAAGTGCAATTGTGGTTATGGCGGTTGATAATCTTCCTTGCGAATTGCCAAAAGATGCAAGTGAAGGCTTTGGCGAAATGTTTATGGAACACGTTATTCCTGCATTCTTTAACGGCGACAAAGACGGAATTCTGCAAAGAGCAAAAATGACTGAAAACGGACAACTTACCGAGCGTTTTAAATACTTGCAAAGCTATGTCGAATAAAATTTCTTAAAAACAGCCTCCATTTTCGGAGGCTTTTTTTGTAATATAAAATACCTTTGCATTCAATATCACCCTAAAATTCTACTAATGCCTGCAAAAGCAAAACTCCAATCTAATAAGGAAAAGGCGATAAAAGCTACCTACTTCAGCATTGCAGGAAATATCTGCTTGGCAATCATCAAAGGTTTTGCGGGCATCTTCGGAAATTCGTATGCGCTTGTGGCTGATGCAATCGAATCTACCACGGATATTTTTGCGTCCTTTCTAGTTTTATTCGGAATCAAGTATGCGAGCAGACCACCCGACAAAAATCATCCTTATGGCCACGGAAGAGCAGAGCCATTAGTGACTTTTCTAGTAGTAGGTTTTTTGATTTTTTCGGCGATTATAATTGCCCACCAAAGTATTCAAAATATAAATACGCCTCATCAACTTCCAAAATCTTGGACTTTGTACATTTTGGCAGCAATCATTTTATGGAAAGAGATTTCGTATCGTTTGGTACTCAAGAAAAGTATCGAAACCAATAGCTCTGCACTCAAAGCAGATGCTTGGCATCATAGAAGTGACGCGATTACTTCAGTAGCAGCATTTATTGGAATTTCCATTGCAATTTATATGGGGCCAGGATATGAAACTGCAGATGATTGGGCCGCTTTATTTGCTTCTGCATTTATACTTTACAACTGTTATCTAATCTTTAGACCCGCACTAGCTGAAATAATGGACGAAGATTTGCACAAAGAATTAATCGTGCAAATTCGACAAATTGCCACTCAGGTGGAAGGCATATTATATACTGAAAAATGCTATGTTCGAAAAGCGGGAATGTCCTATCAGGTTGATTTACACGCTGTAGTAGACGCCAATATTTCGGTACGCGAAGGTCATGATCTAGCGCATAAACTCCAAGATACATTGCAACAGCAGATTCCAGAAATCAGTAATATTCTAATTCATATTGAGCCGGACGATTATTAAATCAATTAATGATCAATAGTCATAATTTTATTTTATTTTTAGCATCGATTGAATTCAATGACCTTAAAAATAATTTCGAAATTATATGGAGAATACGCCAATAAAAACAAATTACCCCGCACTTTATACACTAATTACTGTATTCTTCTTTTGGGGATTTATCGCTGCAGGAAACAGCATCTTTATTCCGTTTTGCAAAACTTATTTCTCTTTAGATCAATTTCAATCGCAATTGATTGACTTTGCTTTTTATACCGCATATTATTTAGGCGCTTTGATTCTATTTGCCTTTGGCGCGCTCAACGGAAAAGATTTGGTTGGGAAATGGGGTTATAAAAAAAGTATCGTTTACGGATTATTATTTTCGGCAATTGGAGCAGGAGCAATGATTATCGCCGTCGAAGCAAATCTTTATACAGGAATGTTGGTCGGATTATTTATTGTGGCGCTTGGTTTTTCACTTCAGCAAACCGCTGCAAATCCCTTTGCAATTTTATTAGGTGATCCTAAAACTGGCGCGAGTCGTGTAAATCTTGGAGGAGGAATAAATTCTTTCGGAACAACGATTGGCCCACTCGTAGTTGCCTTTGCACTTTTTGGAACTACCGCAACTGTAAGCGATGACCAAATTGCAGCGCTTCCGCTAGACAAAGTTGTAATTCTGTACGTTGGAGTAGGTCTATTATTTGTCGCCGCGGCAGCAATGTTCTGGTTTAGCAAAAAAGTTCCTGCAACCATTTCAGACGAACCTATCGAAAAAGCAAACAAAGCTTTGAAAACTTTAATTGTGATGACAGTCTTATTAATTTTGGCTTTTTCGCCGGTATTTTTAAGTTATAAAAGTGATTCGGCAATCGCAATTGAAAAGCTTGAAGCCGAAAACATACTGCTCAACGAGGCAACAAAAGATCTTTCTACAGCTAGCAGATCAATTACTGCTTCTCACGGTGTAGCAGAAAATATTCAGAAAAATAAAGACGAAATAGCAGCGATTACGCATCCTCTTGAACAGAAAAGAATGTTATGGCTCGTTGGAGCTTTGGTCGTAGTGATTGGAGGACTTCTTTATGCAAATAGTCGTGCCAAAAGCAAACCCGAAGGTTGGGGAGCCATGCAATATCCGCAGTTGGTTTTGGGAATGCTTGCCATCTTTATGTACGTAGGAGTAGAAGTAGCGATTGGAAGTAATCTTGGCGAATTGCTTAAACTTCCCGAATTTGGATCGCATCCTTCATCGGATATTGCACCTTATGTTTCGATGTATTGGGGAAGTTTGATGATTGGAAGATGGGCAGGAGCAATTAGTGTTTTTAACTTGTCAGGAACCAAAAGAACCATTGCGCTTATCGTCGTGCCGTTAGTAGCTTTCGGAATTATTTTAGGAGTAAATACGCTTGCGCAAAAAGATATGACTCCGCTTTACTATTATGTTTTCTGTGTTTTTATTCAAATTATTGCAATGTTTTTATGCAAAGATAAACCAGCTAGAACATTACTGATTTTTGCAATTTTGGGAGCAATAGCGATTGGAATTGGATTAATGACCGAAGGAACGGTGGCGATTTATGCAATTCTTGCCGGAGGTTTAGCTTGTAGTATTATGTGGCCAGCAATTTTTAGCTTGGCACTTTTAGGATTAGGGAAATATACGGCTCAAGGTTCGGCATTCTTGATTATGATGATTCTTGGTGGAGGAATTATTCCGCCGATACAAGGGAAACTTTCAGACCTTGCCGGCGTGGGAATTCAGCTTTCGTATATTATTCCGCTACTGTGTTTTGTGTATTTGATTTACTACGCTGTAGCGGTAAAAGGTATTTTGAAGAGACAAAATATCGATGTGGATGAAGTTGTAGTTTAAATCTCAAATTTATTATAAATGAAATAGCCTCCGTTTTTTGCGGAGGCTATTTTTTTTCATTTCATTCTCAAATTCTTTACATTTTGAGGAAGTGAGTATTTCGACGCAGTATGATCTAGAGCAATGCAGAACTTAACAAAATATCAATTCCTTTAAAAGTTCAATCATTTCAATTGCTTACATTTTCGAAGTTATTTTACACGAAAATAGTGTTGACGTATTTCACGATTATCTTCATTATTTTTATCGTCTGTTTCTAAATAAAACACAGTTACAAATTCAGATTTTGTTAGCGAAAAAATAGGAATTTCCATTTCTCCAATGTCCGTTATACCCACCTCTGGTTCCCATTCCTCATCTCTTCTTTCAAATAAAATGACTTTACTATTGTCGGATGATATCTTCCATTTACCTGTCTGTTTACTGGAACATTGTTTCCAAATATAGTTTCCATCTTGGAAGTATTGCATTGTTCCTTTACAGGTTAGCCCTGTATATTCTTTACCATCTTTTGTTTTGTCGATTTTATTAAGCCATTTACCGACAATTAATCGACTACATTCAACTTTATCACTCTTCTGAGCAAAAGATAATTGCGTGAGAGCAGAGGCAAGTATTATAAATATTAATTTTCTCATCTGTATTGATTAAGAATAAACAGTAGCTTATTTTTTCAGAAATTGTCTTAATACATATTGAAGAATTCCACCATTTCGGTAGTACTCAATTTCAATTGCCGAATCTAGTCGTGCAATAGCTTTGAAGGTTATTTGTGTTCCGTCTTCTCTTATAGCTCGTACATCTACTTCTTTCAAAGGTTTCAAGTCTGCTTCAAGTCCAGTTATTGAGAAAACTTCAGTTCCGGTCAATCCTATACTAGCAGCAGTTTCACCTGGAAGATATTGCATTGGCAAAACGCCCATTCCTACTAAATTACTTCGGTGAATACGCTCATAACTTTCGGCGAGTACCGCTTTTACTCCTAATAAGATTGTTCCTTTGGCTGCCCAATCACGAGAAGAGCCGCTTCCGTATTCTTTTCCGGCCAAAACCACCAAAGGTGTTTGTGTCTCCTTGTATTTCATTGCAGCATCATAGACAAACATTTCTTCTCCAGTTGGGAGGAAAGTTGTAAATCCACCTTCTTTTTTGGCGATCTGATTTTTTATACGAACGTTTGCGAAGGTTCCTCTTACCATTACTTCGTCATTACCGCGACGCGATCCATAAGAGTTGAAATCTTTTTTCACGACTCCCTTACTCATTAAATACTGACCCGCGGCGGAGTCTTCTCCAAATTGTCCGGCAGGCGAAATATGATCGGTGGTAATACTATCTCCCAAAACCAAAAGTGCTCGAGCATCGGTAATATTACAGATTGCTGCCGGCAAAGCTGAAAGATCTTTAAAGAAAGGTACTTCTTTCACGTAAGTAGAATCTTCACTCCAATGATACAATTTGTCCTCTGGAATTTCGAGATTCTGCCAAATTTCATTTCCTTCAAAAATATCGCAATAACTACTTTCAAAATCTGCGGGAGTCAAAACTTCACGCATTATATCATTAATTTCTTCATTTGTAGGCCAAATATCTTTTAGAAAAACAGGCTCTTGATTTGGATCATAATTAATAGGCTCGTTAATTAAATCGATATCGACTCTTCCCGCCAAAGCATACGCCACGACAAGCATCGGAGACATTAAGAAATTCATTTTGACTTGCGGATGAATACGAGCTTCAAAATTTCGGTTTCCCGAAAGAACCGAGGCAACCACCAAATCGTAATCATCCACCGCTTTTGATATATACGGAGGCAAAGGACCTGAATTTCCAATACAAGAAGTACAGCCATAACCCACAAGGTGAAATTGAAGTGATTCAAAATCGTCCATTAAATCTGCCTTCTGAAGATAATCTGTTACTACTTTTGATCCTGGAGCCAAAGATGGTTTTACCCACGGTCTAATATCAAGTCCACGCTGTCTAGCCTTTCTGGCAACCAGCCCAGCACCAATCATCACATAAGGATTGGAAGTGTTTGTACAAGATGTAATTGCTGCAATAGCAACGGCTCCATCCGAAAGTTCAAACTTTTCTTGACCAAGAGTAATCCAAACTTTTTTCAAATAATCTGAATCGGTTTCTTCCTCAATTTTTGATTCAGGTCGTTGAGTTTCCAGTTTTTCCACCGGCTGACCACCACCTTCTGCAAACCAATTCGAAAGTTGTTTTACAGATTTCTCTTGGTAGGTTCGACCATAATTTTCGTCCATTAATTCAATAAAACGATTTTTAAAATCTTTTAAAAGAATTTTATCTTGCGGACGTTTTGGTCCCGCAACCGTTGGTTCTATGGTCGAAATATCTAAAGTGACAGTATCGGTATAAGTAATTTTATCTTCATTTTCTCTCCATAGCATATTGGCTTTGCAGTAATCTTCGACAAGAGCAAGCTGACTTTTTGATCGGTTGCTTTGCTCCATATATTCCAAAGTTTTATGGTCAATAGGGAAGTAGGTCACGGTGCTTCCAAATTCTGGTGACATATTTCCAATGGTAGCACGATCTGGCACCGTAAGATTATCTAATCCAGGACCGAAAACTTCCACAAATTTTCCGACCACGCCATATTTTCTTAAAACTTCGGCAATGGTCAAAACTAAATCGGTTGCGGTTGTTCCCAAAGGCAAATTCCCTACAAGTTTAAGTCCGATCACTTCTGGCATGATAAAGTATAAGGGTTGTCCCAAAATTGCTGCTTCAGCTTCAATTCCACCAACTCCCCAAGCAAGTACTCCAATTCCGTTGACCATTGGCGTATGACTGTCAGTTCCGACTAAAGTATCTGGAAAGACTTCTCCATTTCGCTCGATAACGCCTTTTGATAGATATTCCAGATTTACTTGGTGGCAAATTCCCATTCCTGGCGGCACAACGCTGAAATTATTAAAGGATTTCTGCGCCCATTTTAAGAAAGAGTAGCGCTCTTGATTACGCTTATATTCTTCCTCCATATTTTTGCGCAAAGCATATTCGGTACCGAAATAGTCCACTTGTACGGAGTGATCAATAACCAGATCTACAGGAATTAGCGGATTTATTTCTTCTGGATTTTTTCCTTGTCTTGCGGCTTCGGCTCTAAGTGAAGCGATATCTACAACGGCAGGAACACCGGTAAAATCCTGCATTAAAACTCTGGCAGGTTTAAAGGGAATATCTTTGTCAGAGGCTTTTGGAGTCCAATGCAATAGTGCTTCTATGTTTTCTTTTGTAATGGCAAAATCATCATAATTGCGAAGTACATTTTCGAGCAGGATTCTAATAGAAAAGGGAAGTTTACTTATTTCATAGCCTTGTTTTTCGAGTTCTGCAAGACTGTAATAAGTAAAAGTGTCATTTTTTGTGGTTAATAGTTTTTTGACTTTGTAAGGATCTTTGTCCATGATTTGTGGTTTTT
>CBDUDY010000113.1:0-7578 GCA_965366055.1 uncultured bacterium | reverse complement strand
TTAAAACTTATTGTCACTGATAATGTAGGGAATTCTGCTACCTTTGAAACTCATTTTTTTAAAAATCGATAATTCAATAAAACTCAGCTTTTTGAAAACAAAAAATCTTATTTACAGCATACTTTTCTTTTGTTCTGGTATGCTTGTACAAGCACAAACGGCAAGATTAAAAGGAATAGTTTTGGACGAATACAATCTGCCAGTTGCCAATGTAAACATAAAGGTATTCGATCAATCGACCGAAACAAACGCAAACGGTTTTTATCAAATGACTGTGCCGGCGAATAAAAAACTAACTATTTATTTTACTCATATATCCTTAAAGAAAGCCACAACGTTTTTGACTTTAAAGCCAAATGAGGATTATGAATTTAATCTTCAGATGAATAACACCGCCGAGCAGATTGGCGAGGTAGTAATCATTAGTGGACAGCGCAAAAGAGCAGAGGGAATCACGATTATTGAGCCAGAAGTAATTAGAAGAATTCCCGGTGCAAATGCAGGAGTAGAGAATATCCTAAAAACACTTCCTGGAGTTTATTCCAATAATGAGCTAAGCACGCAATACGCCGTACGTGGTGGTAATTATGACGAGAATCTAGTTTACGTAAATGAAATAGAAGTTTATAGACCTTTTTTAGTTCGATCCGGACAACAGGAAGGATTGAGTTTTACAAATACTGATCTTGTTCAAAATGTAGATTTTTCAGCAGGAGGGTTTCAAGCGAAGTACGGCGATAAATTATCTTCAGTTTTAGATATTACCTACAGACGACCTACAAAATTTGCTGCTTCGGCAGAGGCGAGTTTCCTTGGCGGAAGTCTTTCGGCGGAAGCCGTATCAAAAAACCAAAAATGGGCAGCAATTGCAGGGGTGAGATATCGTGACAATAGTCTACTGGTAAATAGTCAAGAGACAGAAACGAATTTCAAACCTAAATTTGCCGACTTTCAAGCGAACATTACCTATGATGCTTCGACAAGATGGCAGTGGAGTTTTCTTGGAAATATTGCACAAAACAGATACGATTATACTCCTTTAAGTAGGCAAACAAATTTTGGTACAATCGATGAGCCAATTGCACTTCAGGTATTTTATGAAGGTCAAGAGAAAGATCGTTACGATACTTATTTTGGTGCGATAAAATCTACTTTTAAAGCAACTGATAATACAACTATAAAGTTTATTGCTTCGGCATATAGTACTTTAGAACAAGAATATTTCGACATTTTCGCAGGCTATTTTCTGGGAGAAGTGGATTCAAGTATAGGATCTGATTCTTTTGGAGATATAAAGTTTAGCCGTGCCATTGGTACACAACTTAATCACGCTCGTAATGACCTCGATGCTTTGATTGTAAATGCAGAAATAAAAGGTTTTCATAAGTTGGAAGAAAACGAAATTGAATGGGGATTTAAATATACTCGTGAAGATATTCGGGATAGAGTAGTAGAGTGGGAAGTTATTGACTCTGCAGGTTTTAGTATTAATCCTCCTTTTGCAGGAAGCTATAATGATCAACCATATACACCTTATACGGGACCGCTTGTGCCTTATCAGAATGTGCGAGCTATGAATTCGACAATTATCAATAGACTTTCAGGTTTTGTTCAATGGAATAGAAAATCAACAATTGGCGCACACCAGGTTTGGTACAATGCTGGAGTTCGAGCACATAATTGGACCGTTGATGATCAAATTAATCCAACAAAAAATCAAACTGTTTTCAGCCCAAGAGCGCAATTTGCGATCAAGCCGGATTGGGATAAGGACATGGTTTTTAGAGTTTCGGGAGGTTTATACCACCAACCGCCATCATATCGTGAGCTGAGAGATGCAGATGCGGTAGTGATTCCAAATGTAAAAGCACAACAATCAGTACATTTAGTATTAAGCAATGATTACAGTTTCAAATTATGGGACAGGCCTTTCAAATTAATTTCCGAAGCTTATTATAAATCATTGACTGATGTAAATACCTACACTTTGGACAATGTTCGAATTCGATATAGAGCTGACAATAATGCGGTGGCGTATGCTTACGGAGCGGATGTTCGGCTAAACGGTGAATTTGTACCAGGAACTGAATCATGGTTAAGTTTTGGATATCTAAAAACAGAAGAAAACATTGACGACAAAGGATTTATTGCTAGGCCTACAGATCAACGACTGAAATTTGGAGTTTTGTTTCAAGATTATATGCCAGCAATTCCAAATGTAAAATTATATTTAAATCTTGTTTATAATACTGGATTGCCGGGTGGCTCACCGTCTTATGCAGATTCTTATCTGTATCAAAGTCGTTTAAGGGATTATAGAAGAGCTGATGTAGGATTTAATTATGTCCTAACAGATAATAATGACAGCAGACCAGAAGGACATTGGTTGAGAAAATTTAAAGATTTATCAGCAGGTCTTGAAATCTTCAACCTCTTTAATAATCAAAACTCTATCACCAATACTTGGGTGCGCGATGTCTATACAAAGAATCAATACGGGATTCCGAATTATATGACTACGAGAGTTTTTAACTTTAAAATTTCGGCTAGACTCTAGTTAGGTAACTGCTAAAGTCAAAAAATCAGTATATTTGACCAAGATATTTCTTTTGAATAATTTAGAAAGTATGAATAAAATAGTTCTACTCATATCAGGATTAATGCTTTTAGCATTGACATCTTGTAAAGACGAGGCAGAAAAGCCAAAAGTAATTTACGATTCAACTAAGAAGGCACCAAACGTGGCCAAAGTTGATACGACTCAAATTGAAATTGCGGATTTACCAATTTTAATTAGCGGAACAAATTACCTCATTCATCCTGTAGGCGATGTTCGAGTTTTTAATGGCTCGCGTTCTAGTTATCGAAATAGTACCACTGCAGGTGTTAGTTATACTATTTCTAATTATAGTGAGTTTGAGATTACAGGTTTTCTTCGAAACTTTAAATTTCAGCAGATCAATTCTGATTCGCTTACCTCACTTACGGACAAACGTGTTCTAATACAAAGTGCAACTTGTGTGATACCAAGTTTTGATAGGAATCGACAAGTGATGATTTATTCTTTGGCTGATATGGATACGAACAAAGATGGTAAACTCGACGAAAATGATATTAAATCGCTCTATATTAGTACTGTTTCTGGGCAGAAATTTAAAAAACTTTCTACAGATTTCGAAGAGTTAGTAGATTGGAAATTTATCGAGACTAAAAATAGAATTTACTTCCGTACGATTGAAGACACAAACAAAAACGGAGAATTTGACAAGGACGATGTTGTACATTATAACTACGCGGATCTCGACGATCCAGAGTGGGGCGTGACAGCATATAATCCGGTATAAAACAAAAAAGAGGCTCAATTAAGCCTCTTTTTTTTGTCTATATATTTTGGGTTCTAAATTAAAATATCACTTTCCAAATCTGATTTCTCAATTAGAAAATCAAAGTCTAATCGTTTCAGCAATCCAATAACCAGCTTTTTATACCAATTCTCTGATTTTGGATGAATGTAAATTTTCTCAATCAAATCATTGATATTCACCGAAATATTTAATCCTTCATTTACAGGATTTACTCTTTGGCTTGCATCACAGATAATTCGGATTTCACGTTCGTAGATAAAACTTTTTCTTTTGAATAGAAATGGGAAAAACATATCGTCAAACGGAATATGCTCTTTCTTATAGTCGATATAATTTACTTCGCCAATTGATTGCTGATAAGTAGTATCGGCCTGCAAAGCTGCTTGTAATCTTCCAACCGTGGACTGAATTGCGAGTCCCTCATTGTTTTGAGTAAAAATCTGCCACATAGCAAAAGATTCGTACTCATTGATATGCCAACTGCTAATTACTACTTTCTCGCGTCGTTCTTTATAGAACTTCAAAAATTCAGGATTGTGCTGTGATAATTTCTTTATTTCTTCAAAAGTCGGTTCACTAAAAGTACCTTCATACTGATCTTCAAACTTGTCCGAACGAGACATGAAAAGTCTTTGTGAAAGTAGTAAATCAAGAAATTTTGACAAATCTAAATACTTCCAAACAATTGTTTCAGGATCTTCAGGCAACTTTATTTTGTCGTTTGCAACGTACATTGTGAATCGATTTTATTTTTAAAGTTATATTTTAAGTGGTTATTCAAAACTCTGCATTGTTACTAGCTTTCTGTAAGTTCCATCTAAAGCTAGTAATTGTTCATGATGTCCTTGCTCTACAATGCGACCTTTTTGCATTACAACGATCAAATCTGCTTTCTGAATTGTAGATAATCTGTGCGCAATTACCACCGAAGTTCTGTTTTGCATCATATTTTCCAAAGCTTGTTGCACTAATCTTTCGCTCTCCGTATCAAGTGCCGAAGTAGCTTCGTCAAGAATCATTATCGGAGGATTTTTCAGTACTGCTCTGGCAATCGAAAGTCGTTGTTTCTGTCCGCCCGAAAGCTTGTTACCGCTGTCTCCAATATTAGTATGAATTCCATTTGGCAAGTCTTTTACAAACTCGTAAGCATTTGCAATTTTCAAGGCGTCGATAATTTCTTCGTCCGTAGCATCAAGTTTTCCAAGAGCAACATTCACCTTAATAGTATCATTAAATAAAATACTATCTTGAGTAACAAGTCCCATCAATTGACGTAAAGACTTTAATTCGACATCTTTGATATCGGTTCCGTCAATAGAAATACTTCCGTCGTTTACATCATAAAAACGGGTTAATAAATTCGCTATTGTACTTTTCCCACTTCCAGATTGACCAACAAGTGCAATCGTTTGACCTTTTGGAATTGTAAGCGAAAAGTCTTTTAAAACAGTTTCGTCTTCGTAAGCAAAGTTCACATTTTTGATTGTAATCGAATCGTCGAAAGTTGGTTTAGTAGGAGCGTTAACTTTACTTTCGATTGTATTTTCTTGTTCTAAAATTTCCAAAACTCTTTCCGCAGCAGCGTTCCCTTTTTTAACTCCGTATGATGCTTTAGAAATTGCTTTTGCAGGAGTTAGAATATTGTACGAAAGAGCCATATAAGCTATAAATGCCGCGCCACTAAGCGTTCCTTCTACCAAAACCATATTCCCACCGTACCATAGTAAAATCGCAATTACTGCAATTCCTAGAAATTCACTTAAAGGGGAAGAGAGGTTTTGTCTGTTGAGAATTCTATTTGATAAATGGTTAAAACGTTCTGTCGAAGCTTGAAATTTCGAATTAAAATAGTCCTCAGAAGTAAAACCTTTTATAACTTTTAGTCCACCCAAAGTTTCATCAATAATCGATAAGAAGAATCCTTGCTCTTGTTGCGCTTTATCAGATTGTCTCTTTAAAGATTTTCCAACTAACGAAATCACATAACCCGAAACTGGAATGAAAATAAATACAAACAAGGTCAATTTTACGCTAATTGCGAGCATCGCGACAATTGTAAATAAAATTGTAAGAGGCTCTCTTACAATTAATTCCAAAACAGAAAGGAACGAATGTTGAATTTCGAAAACATCACTAGAAATTCTCGACATCAAATCTCCTTTTCTCTTTTCCGAATAGAATTCTAAAGGAAGTTCAACTGTTTTTTTGTACATCGCATTTCGTATGTCCTTCAAAACACCATTTCGAAGAAAAGTGATAAAGTACATTGCCCAATAATTAAACAAGTTTTTTAGTAAAAACATCGTAATGATTATTGCGATCATTATAGTCAAAGTATACATAGCGCCATTGGTCGCAGTACTATTTGAGATATAATAACTCATATAATTCTCGAAATAATCGCCTAGAGATAGCAATCCTTTATATACTGGAGGTTCGCTAACCTTGGCGTTTTCCTTAAATAAAACTGTCATCATAGGCATTAACGCCACAAATGAAAGTGCACTAAAAAGCGCGTAAAGGATGTTGAAAAAGATATTCAAGTATGCGAATCGTTTGTAAGGAATCGCAAACTGAAGAATTTTTTTAAAGTAATTCATTAAATAATTTTAAAATCCGCAAGGATGTTTTTTATTTTTTCGTCAAGGAAAATTTCTGCTTCAGGAAGCTCTTCAAGAGATTCCACCGCAGTATTTACACTCACGTAAAACTTAATTTTTGGTTCTGTACCACTCGGTCTCGCCGCAATTTTACTGCCATCACCGGTGTAGTAAATCAGCACATCAGATTTAGGAATATTTAAAGCTTCCGTTTCTTCGGTAATCAAATTTAGTGCGGTGCTATTCAAATAATCTTCGACCATTACCACTCGTTCTCCATTAATTTCACGCAAAGGATTTTCGCGTAAATCAATCATCATTTGCTTAATTTCGGCCGCGCCTTCAATTCCTTTTTTTGTCATAGAAACCAAATGCTCTTTATAGAAACCGTAATCTACATAAAGTTGTTGCAAGTATTCGTAAATGCTATTTCCAGCTGCTTTTGCTTGAGCAGCCATTTCGCAGGCCAATAAAGTAGCCGCAATTGCATCCTTATCGCGGACAGCATCACCAACCATATAACCAAAACTTTCTTCTCCACCACCAATAAATTGCTGCTCTGGAAAGTCTTTTATCATTTTGGCAATCCATTTAAAGCCAGTCAAACCAACCTTAAAATCAACGCCGTAAGCCGAAGCAAGTTCCATAATCAATGGAGTAGAAACAATCGTAGAAGCCACAAATTGTCTTCCGTCAAGCTTCCCTTTTTTCTTCCATTGCTCCAATAAAAACGCGGTCATCAAAACCATTGCTTGATTTCCGTTCAATAAAATCAGTTTTCCTGTAGTGTCGCGAACTGCAACTCCAAGACGATCAGAATCGGGATCTGTACCAATTACAATATCCGCTTTTATCTCTTCGGCAAGTTTCAAAGCCATAGTCAATGCTTCTGGCTCCTCAGGATTTGGCGATTTTACGGTCGGGAAATCTCCGTTTGGAACTTCCTGCTCCGCCACAATATGCACATCATTATAACCCGCTCTTTCCAGAGTTTGTGGCATTAATTTTATCGATGTACCATGAAGAGAAGTAAAAACAATTTTCAAATTATCTTTCGCCGCTTGAGCAGTATCAAAACTCGCATTTTCTATAGACGAAGCAATAAATGCGTCATCAATTTCGGTATCTATATAATGTAGTAAATCAAGATTTTCGTCAAACTTAATATCCTCGTAAGCAAGCGCATCAATTGTATCGATAATCTCCTTATCCTGCGGTGGCACTAGTTGTCCGCCATCTTGCCAATAGACTTTGTAACCATTATATTCCGGTGGATTATGTGAAGCTGTAAGTACAATCCCACATTGGCAATTCAATTTTTTGACTGCAAAACTCAATTCTGGGGTTGGTCGCATATCCGAAAATAAGTAGACTTCAATTCCGTTTGCACAAAAAACATCAGCTACCGTTTTCGCCAAAGTATCGCTATTATGCCTGCAATCATAAGCGATTGCAACCTTTAATTTCTCATTCGGAAACACTTTGTGCATATAATCTGCAATTCCCTGAGTATTTTTTCCAAGTGTATATTTATTGATTCGGTTGGTGCCCGCACCCATAATTCCGCGCATTCCGCCAGTACCAAATTCTAGATTTTTATAAAAACTATCCTC
>CBDUDY010000112.1:0-7604 GCA_965366055.1 uncultured bacterium | reverse complement strand
CCAACATTTTCGATGGCGACATTTTCTCTCCAACAAAGAACTCCAGGCATTGTTTCGACCTTTTCTTCGGTTGATTTTTGAGAACTGTGAAATTTTCGAATATTGTCTGCAGCAATCGCAATCGCTTCTTTTAATTCGGAAGAAACTTCGTTTTTTGCAGTTTCAATTTCTGAAGGATTAACTTTCAACTCTTCAAGATTTACTCCATCAAACTGTAGAGAAAAATCTCTTAGCGCTTGATCCCCGTTCTTCTTAACTTCATTGATAATTCCTTGAACTTTTTCGCCCAAATCTTCTGATTTAAAACTTGGACGCTGGCTTAAAGC
Source organism: uncultured bacterium (assembly GCA_965366055.1). Lineage (GTDB taxonomy): Bacteria > Bacteroidota > Bacteroidia > Flavobacteriales > Flavobacteriaceae > Flavobacterium. The sequence continues at coordinate 7,278 of CBDUDY010000112.1, read as the reverse complement.
TTCCCAATCTTCTTTTGCTGGATTTTTATATATTTTCATAACTGACATTTATTAGAGAATCATTTTTTCTATTGGAACAACCAAAATTCCTTCGGCACCTGCACCTTTTAATTCTTCGATTATATCCCAAAACTTATCTTCGGAAATCACCGAATGCAAGCTGCTCCAGCCTTCTTGAGCCAAAGGCAAAATTGTAGGACTGTTCATTCCAGGTAGAATTTTGATGATTTTCTCCAAGTTTTGATTAGGAGCATTTAGCAAAATATATTTGCTTTCTTTTGCTTTTTGAACGGATCTGATTCGGAATAAAAGCTTGTCCAGAATTTGCTGTTTCTCAGAATCTAAATTTTCTGCAGCAACCAAAACAGCTTGACTGCTTAACACTTTTTGAACTTCTTTTAATCCATTCGAAAACAACGTACTTCCGCTGCTCACAATATCACATATTCCATCGGCAAGTCCGATTCCAGTAGCTATTTCGACACTTCCCGAAATAAATTCGATCGTCGCTTTGATATTGTTTTCTTGGAAATAGTCTTCTAAAATATTTGGATAGGAAGTCGCGACTTTTTTACCGTTGAAGTAGCTTAAGTCAGTATAATCAACTTCTTTGGCAACCGCCAAACTTAAACGGCAAGCAGAAAATCCTAATTTCTGAATTACATCAAGATTCTTTCTAGTTTCTATTAAAACGTTCTCGCCAATAATTCCAATATCCGCGACTTTTTGCTCGACATATTGCGGAATATCATCGTCTCTTAGAAATAAGATTTCGACAGGAAAATTTGTTGATTCGGTTATTAATTTACCACCGCCATTTGGAATTTTGATTCCACATTCTTGGATCAGGCGCAAAGAATTTTCGCTTAATCGACCACTTTTTTGAATTGCAATTTTTAATTTACTCATTATTTTTTGTTGAATGCTTGAGTAAATCGATGCGCGGAAAATGGCAGAAAAGAAAAATCCCGTTTGATTTACTCAAACGGGATTAGATTGTATAGTTAACTACATATCACGATCACCTCGCTTGAGTGCAAGAATGATGATGATGATGTACTTGATTGAACATAGTTGTTATTTTGAATTGTCAAAAGTAGAAATAAATCTTTATAAATCTAGAATTCGAAAATTATTTATGATTTATTTTGGAAGTAAGAATTTACATCGAAGGCGGTTTTGCACGAGGGGTGGAAGCGGCATCCTTTGCTGCCACTAACTAATATGAAATTTTAGATAAAAGTTCTGGCAGCAAAGATATAGTGGACGACCCGACCCGCGCCTAACGTTTAGTTGAAACTTAAAAGCTAAATTTCTGGCGCGGGACGTGCCCAAAAAACACAAAATATGCTAATACAAAGACCTAAATATTTGGCTAGACACGAGAAAAAATGGATGGTAGTAATTGTTAAAAAAATGCTATCTTTATTAGAATCAATTATTGAACTAGCCAAGTTTTGACCAAACAGTACTCAAATTCAGAATTATTTACGATTGCTGACTCGAGCATTTATGAATTATTTAGTTCAAAACTATATGATGGTTTCGGCTATTGTGAAAAATCAGACACCAAAAAATTTACTACAAGAGAGAATCTTCAAACTTTGCTAGGTCATCAACCTACTGAAAAGTATGATCTTGATGAAATTATTTACTTTGAAGATTTACATATTTTAGATAGCATTTTATCAACTTTTCATGACTATGCAGAAATTGCTCACATTCATGATCTGAGAATTATGCATCAATCTGGAGAAATTATTAAGATGCAATGTCACTTTTATTCAAAGCCTAATTTAGAAAATGATGTTCAAGTTATTTTTATTGGCTTTAAGAATAAAGAATTAGAAGTAAAAGAGCAACTTTTTCGACAAATATTCTTTGATTCACCGAGCGGAATGGCACTTGTAAATCTTGACGCAAAAATTTGTCAACCTAGTAAAAAACTATGCGATTTTCTAGGATACTCAGAAGTAGAACTCTTGCAAACTCAGCTAAGAAACCTGTCATATCCTGCCGATAAATATTTAACTCAGGATATTATCAATCAACTTTTAGCGGGAAGTGACGAAACTTTAAAAGTAGATAAAAGGTATATTCATAAAAACGGCTCAGTAATTTGGGCCCAAGTTTCTATGACAGCCATAAAGAACGAGTTTGGCGAAATTCTACATTTTGTGGTGCAGTTGCAGGATATTGACGAGCGGAAGAAAACAGAATTTTTGTTGACCAATTATAAAGATCTGTTGGAGCGCTCTAATAAAGTTGCAAAAATTGGTACGTGGGAAATTGATGTTATTGAACATACTGTAAGCTGGAGTAAATCTTTGGCTAGTATTATAAATACTCGCGAAAATTTTGTTCCTAAATTTTACGATTCCGTCAACCATTTAATTCGTATGCAACATCGCGAAATTATAAATTTGGCTATAAAAAACAGCTTAGAAGCTGGTGTAAATTTCGATGTTCAGCTGTTGGCAAATACCGCAGACGATAGCGTGAAATGGATTCGGATGATTGGAATTGCAGAACGCGAAAATGGAAAAACACAAAGACTGTATGGACTAATTCAAGATATTAGTGACATCAAGATAGCCCAACAAGAACTAGCGAATAAGGAAGAGCTTTGGCGTACAACCTTTAATCATGCTAACGCTGGCATTGCGCTAATAAATTTTTACGGCGAAGCTTATAACGTCAATCAGAGTTTCTGCGATATTTTCGGTTATACAATTGACGAGATGCAGCACATTAGAATAAAGGATGTTTCGATTGCAGAAGATCTCGAAGGCAATATTGAGTTAATGGAGAATTTGATTAGTGGAACTATCAACAATTTTACTACTCAAAGACAATTTAGAACTAAGGACAAAGCTATCATTTGGACAAATGTCACAGTATCTGCGGTAAAAAATGACTATAATCAATTTACCCACATGGTGGCGCAGATTATCGATATTACAGAATCCAAAACCAATGAAATATTATTAGAAAAATATCGTAAAATATTGGAGCGATCAAATCACGTTGCCAAGATTGGTTCATGGGAATTTGATGTGGCAAGTCGTAGAATGTTTTGCAGCAAAAATCTACTACATTTACTTGGAGCAATAAATTATGGAAGGAATTTCGTCACAGAATCTGTCACGAATTATCTGCTCGAAGAGGACCAAAAGTATGCTCTGAATTTATTAAATAATGCTATACGATCTGGCAGTAATTTCGACGTCGAACTTCAATTAAAAACCAGCACCGGTCTAAGATGGATGCGGCTGATTGGAATATCAGATTATGAGCATGGCACTTGCAAATTATTGCATGGATTAGTGCAAGATATTCAAGAAGTGAAGAGTGCACAGTTGGAGGTTTTATTGCGAGAGCAAGAGTTTCGACAAACTTTTTGGCATGCACCTATTGGAATGGCACTAATAGATTTAACGGGTAAAGTTGTTCGGGCAAATCCGAATTTGTGTGAAATGTTTGGTTACACAGAGAAGGAAATTTTGGAAATTGATAAAAGTTTTATTTCACCTGCAGAAGATGCCGAGATAACAGACAACTTGATACAGCAACTTTTAGATGGAAAATCGGATAGTTTCCAGCTTGAAAAAAGATATATTCATAAAAACCAGAATTTAATTTGGGGAATATTATCAATGTCTGCAGTTAAAAATAACAAAGGCGAAACTACTCATTTTGTGACTTCAATTAGTGACATTACCGAGAAAAAGTTGCTTACCGAAAGACTGAAAGAGCATAATAACCGACTCCAAAATTATGCGCACATTGTTTCACATAATCTAAGATCACATACAGGAAATCTCAGTATGCTGCTAGAATTGAGTGAAATTAGTGAAAAGCAAAGTATCGATCAGGAATTATTTGACCATATAAAATCAGCCTCAAGAAATTTGAGTCAGACTGTGGCACATTTGAGCGAAATTGTGGAGATTCAGAACATTATTAAAAATACATTAGTGCCACAAAATGTACTCAATCGTATTAATAATGCTTTAGAAAATGTACAATCCACGCTTAATCAAATAAGTTTCGGGATTTGCATCGACGTTAACAAAGATCTCACGGTCCGCGCAATTCCGTCATATCTTGACAGCATTATTCTCAATATTCTAACTAATGCTATTAAATATAGATCTGCAGATCGAACTCTAAAAATTACCATATTAGCAAAGAAAACAAAGGCCTACACGACTTTAAGTTTTGAAGATAATGGATTGGGAATCGATCTTAACCGCTATGGCTCAAAGATTTTTGGAATGTATAAAACGTTCCACAATCACCAGAACGCATTGGGAATCGGCTTATTTATGACAAAAAATCAAATTGAGGCAATGGGCGGATCGATAGACGTTATCAGCAAAGAAGATGTAGGCAGCAAATTCACAATATATTTTAAAGATGAAGACAATTAGTACAATTTGTATTATTGATGATGATCCCATCTTTAGGTTTGGGACTAAAAAGCTGATGGAAAAAGTACATCTCTCTCTTAAATTCCTGATTTATAAAAATGGAAAAGAGGCTTACGACGACTTAGCGGTCAAGATTGAGCTAAGTTTTAATCTTCCAGATGTCATTTTATTAGATCTTAATATGCCCATAATGGATGGATGGCAATTTCTCGATGAGTTTTCCAAAATTCCAAATGCAAAATCTATTCCCATCTACATTGTCAGCTCTTCGGTTGATAATCGCGATATAGAAAAAGCAAAAAGTTACGACATTGTAAATAAATATCTGGTAAAACCTTTTTCAGTTTCTGGGCTTAAAAACTTTTTTTTAGAACTACAAGCAGAAGAATAATAGGCGAAATTGGGTTTTTAAAAATTACTTTAATTAAATTTTTATATTCACTTAAACATTTTATTCTCTTTCATCGTTACTTTCTTTTTTATTTGGGCGAGACCTTCGCCAGAATGACTCTGCAAAACAGCAGCAGTAATCCGGCTCAGGTCGGGCTATTTGTTCCCAATCTTTCTTGTAGCTTTTGCTCCGCAAAGCCACAAGAAAGGATTTCCACTACTATCCCTCTCGCAAATCCCTATCGATTATCTCAATTATGGCAAGGACAAATTTTGGACTATTATCAAATATTCTAAATCAAAAAATTTTAATCCCTATTCACGTAGACAAAAAAAAATACAAAAATGTGTAGCAATACTATTATTTTAATCATTTCTTAATTCTGAAAAAAAACTAATTAAAATTGAAAACAACTCACCATTTCTTTCTTTCTGAAGTTACTGCTTAATTATCTTCCGAGTAATTGTCTGGAAAGTTTCAGGTTGAACTATTTTTAGAAAATAAATTCCAGAACTTAACCTAGAAATATCGACACTATTTGTTGAAGTAGATTGCAAAATTTCCCTGCCACGCGAATCCAGGACCTGAATATTGAAAAGTGTGTTTTCTAAATTTCTAAAATAAACCACATCATTAGTAGGATTTGGAAAAACTGTCAATCTATCAACAATGTTCTCCGCAACTGCTAAAGCGGAACAATTCACATTTACCGGTGTATTATAAAAGCTACCAGACGTACCATTCCCTAATTCTCCATAATAATTGTAACCCCAAGAATAGAGTGTATCATCAGTTGTCAAAGCAAATGAACTTGCAATCGCTGTTTCCACGGATTGCCAATTTGTAGCAGTACCAATTTGAGTAGGAAAGTGAGTCTCCGTCATATTCCCTAGACCTAATTGCGCAGAAGCATTATAGCCCCACGACCACAAAGTACCATTGGATTTTACCGCCAAAGTATAAAAAGAACCTAGCGCAATACTTGACCAACTACTATCGGAGACCAATTCCGTAGGCACAATTGATGAAACAGTTCCTAATTGTCCACTACTATTTGCACCCCAGAGCCAAAGAGAGCTATCTGTTTTTTGCGCAGCGCAATGGTTAAAACCTATTTTGAGATATTGCCAATTATTTTCAGTTCCTATTTGAGTAGGCACTAATCTATCATCAAAAGTACCATCACCAACTTGACCAAAACGATTTCCACCCCATACCCATAATGTTCCATCCGATTTTATAGCGCCACAATTTGCGCCACCAGTTTGGACGCTTACCCAAGTTGCAAATGTTCCAATTTGTGTCGGACTATACTTCGTTATATTTGAATTATCACCCAACTGCCCATAGTTGTTTCCTCCCCACGTCCACATCGTTCCATCTGTTTTTAAAGCTATAGAGAGATCACTTCCTGCCGAAATAGATTGCCAATCATTATCGAACCCAACTTGAACAGGTTCCCAGCGCCAAATAGCAGTACCGTCACCAACTGCTCCATAATTATTATCTCCCCAACACCAAAGGGTACCATCTGTCTTTAGTGCCATAGCATGAGTATCTCCATCCGAAACTGCCAACCAGTCAGCATCTGTCCCAATTTGTACTGCAGTACTTGTAAAACTAATCGCTGGAGTAAAACCAATGCCCAAATGTCCACTATTTTGGCCCCATCCCCACAAAGTACCATCCAACATTATTGCGTGAACAGTCCCACCTCCCGCGGTTATAGATTCCCAGCACTGCGAAAAGACTGATGTACTTCCGAATAAAATAATAATAAAAATTGTTGCAGCACTTCTTGATATAAAAAAGACTGCTTGTCCTAAACAATTGTAAAGAGTTTTCATAATTTATATTTTTAATTATTGAATTTTCTTTTTGTATAAATGAGCTACGTGATAAATTTTAATATACAGTTATGATTTAAATAGATACTTTCAGAAGATTAATTACTTCTAATAGTGAGTGATTTCAGGAGCTACTGTTCTAAAATAATAAATGCTTTTTAGAAGATTGAAGTATTCAAATAGTACGATATTAGAGAATACTAATACACTTCATAGTAATCGCTTTCATTAAGCAGAAAAATAGATCAATTTTTACTGGGTTTTAGGTTCCCCAAAAATTTCAGAATAGTGTGATAATCTTAAATACTGTCGCCAAAAAATATTTTGAATTGAATGATTTTGAGTCCATTAAATTTAATCATTTTCTTGTTTTTAATTTCACTTATTATCATAAAATAAACGATAACTTTACCTTTAACAATTGATAATATGGTAGTTATGAATTCTAAACTTCAAAGTCATATATTTGTGTCTTAAGCTGGTAATACCTACGTCGATCATCGAACTTTAATTGTAAATCTATATTGTGATGATTGTTGAATAGTCCCAATAGAAGGATTTTGTTGTAACTCACCACTTTTGTTGTGGATCTGTATAATAATGTTTA
>CBDUDY010000111.1:0-7618 GCA_965366055.1 uncultured bacterium | reverse complement strand
TTTAAAATTAAACTTGTAGAACTTTACTTCGGAATTCCGATTACCAAAATTTAACTCTATGTCAAAGAAAACAATTTATTATATTATTGGTGTACTTGTAGTTTTGATCATTGCATTGATAGTACTTGCAAAAACGGGAGTCATCGGTAATAAAGAGGAGGGAATGGAAGTGGAGGTTGCCAAAGTTGAGCCGATTACCATAATCGAAACAGTTTCAGCAACAGGGAAAATTCAACCAGAAATCGAAGTAAAAATATCTTCTGAAGTTTCGGGAGAAATTATTGCACTTCCAGTAAAAGAAGGGCAAACTGTGAAAAAAGGAGATCTTCTAGTGAAGATTAATCCAGATTTATATACCTCAAGTCTTAACCGAACAGTTGCCGGATTGAGCGGTACAAAAGCAGGGCTTACGCAAGCCGACGCTCAGCTGAAAGAAGCTAAATCAAACTACGATCGCAATAAAAAGCTTTTTGACAAAGGAATTATCTCACGATCTGAGTGGGAAAAAATCGCATCCTCTTACGAAGTAGCGCAAGCGACAAAACAATCTGCATATTATAATGTGCAATCTGCATCTGCAACGGTGAGCGAAGCAAAAGACAATCTTGGTCGAACTACGATTTATTCTCCTGCAGATGGGACAATCTCGATGCTTGCGGTTGAACTTGGAGAGCGTGTCTTGGGTACTCAACAGATGACTGGAACAGAAATTTTACGAGTTGCAAACCTCAACAATATGGAGGTTGAAGTTGATGTAAATGAAAATGACATTGTGAAAATCAGTATCGGGGATTCAACAAATGTGGAAGTTGATGCCTACCTAAAAAAGAAATTTAAAGGAATTGTAACTAGCATTTCAAATTCTGCAAACGCTACTTTAACTGCGGATCAAGTAACAAATTTTAAAGTAAAAATTAGAATTCTAAAAGAATCTTACGCAGATTTGATGACTGGAAAACCTGAAAGTTATTCCCCTTTTAGACCTGGAATGACTGCGACAGTTGATATAATTACAAACAGAAAAGAAATGGTTTTGGCTGTACCAATAGGTGCAATCGTAATTAAATCGGATACTGTGTCCACAACGAAGCCAGTAGACAAAGACAAGGTGGTAAAAACAAAATCAGACAATAAATTTGAATGTGTTTTTGTGAAAGTTGGAGATAAAGCAGAATTAAGACTTGTGAAATCGGGAATTCAAGACGATGCAAATATCGAGATTATGAGTGGACTTAAAGCTGGTGACGTAATAATTGTAGGGCCTTATACAACGGTAACCAAAGATTTGAATCCCGGCGATAAAGTAAAAGTATCTGCAGTAAAAGTAGAGGCTGTCAAAAGTAAAAAATAGTATGACTTATATATTAAATATTGAAACTTCAACTAAAAATTGCTCTGTTTCAATAGCAAAAAATGGTATTACAATTGCTTTGCGCGAATTGGCAACCGAAGGCTATTCGCACGCAGAAAAATTACATGTATTTATAGAGGAAGTTTTAGCGGAAGCGAAAATTAACTACAAAGAATTATCAGCAGTTGCTATCGGTAGTGGTCCAGGCTCTTATACTGGTTTGCGAATTGGAGTTTCGGCAGCAAAGGGACTTTGTTACGCATTAGAGATTCCACTGATAGCGATAGAATCATTACAGATTTTAGCTCGAAAAGTTAGCGTGTCAGAAGGTGTTATAATTCCGATGCTTGATGCCAGAAGAATGGAAGTATACTGTTGTGTATTTGACGATGCGCTAAATATTGTCGAGAAAACGTCTGCAAAAATTCTTGACGAAAATTCATTTGAAGATCTCAATGGTCCTATATATATAGTAGGCGACTGCCAAGAAAAATGCCAATCAGTTTTAACGGACGAGCGTTTTCAATTTTTGCCGGAATATCAATATCCATCGGCATCAGAAATGGGCAATTTAAGTTTTTCTAAGTATGAATCGCAGCAATTTGAGGACGTTTCCTACTTTGAACCTTTTTATTTAAAAGATTTTCTAGTGACCGTCGCAAAGCCAAAAAGTTAATATTCTTCTTATTTTTTATGTTCGATGCGTTTGCTTAGTTCTTTCATGTAAGGCTGCATTTCTATTCCATGCTTATCAAATTCGGCTTTACAATCTTGCAAAATATCCGACAGCATTGGCCAGAAATTTTGGCGGTCTGCCCAAGGTCGAACAGCAAGTATAATACCCGAATCGTTCATTTCTACAACCGTTACCGCGGGAGCAGGAGTTTCCAAAACATTTGGGTTGGCATTTAAAATTTTGAAAATAATATCTTTCGCTTCTCTTAAATCCGTGTCATAAGAAACTGAAATTTTTAAATCTCCACGACGGATATCCTCCATCGAATAATTAGTAATTGTACCATTTGATAATACGCCATTGGGCACAAAAATGGTTTGATTGTTACTAGATCGCAGTTTTGTATAAAGAATTTCGATCTCTTTTACTTCTCCTGCAACGTTCTGAGCTTCGATGAAATCGCCAATTTTAAAGGGCTTAAACAATATAATAAGTACTCCACCTGCAAAGTTTGAAAGGCTTCCTTGAAGTGCCAAACCTATCGCAAGGCCCATCGCTCCTAAGATGGCAACAAAGGAAGTGCTTTCTACTCCTAGTTTCGAAATGAAACTTACAAACAGCAAAATTCGCATTGCCCATAATAAAATATCCGCCAAGAATTGAGATAATGTAGCGTCGTAATTTCGTTTGACCATTATCTTCCGAACCAAGCGATTTACAAAACGTATAATGTACAGGCCAACAAAAAGAATTATAAATGCCGAAATCAATCGCGGACTATAATCTACTACTATCGATATTACGCGTTCAAAATAGGTTTGTATGTGCTGAGTGTCTACAGGTTCAATCATATGTGGTACAGTTTTTTATTTGGTCGCTTACGCTAAAATTATCTTACTTAATCGCCGCCATCAGTTCATTAAAATCAGAGTTGGGAGCGCTACAAGATTTATTCTGGCAAATATAAAAAAGATTTTTGTTCGGTTGATGCTTACCTTCAACTAGAGGAATTTGCGAATTACCTTCGGCGAAAGCCAATAAAATATTCGGAATATAGCTGGCATTTATTTCTTTAGCTTTGCGTGCGGCATCATTCCCAGTCAAAACTACTTCCTTAAATTCTGAATCATAATTAAGAAATAGTTGTAACCAATTAGAATATGCTGACGGATAGTCGGCATTTGAAACTATAGAACAGGTCATTTTTTTGCTAACTTCAAGATAGTGGGCGTTTTCAAAATAGTTGCCTAAAGCAAATAGATTTTTTGCCATTACCGAATTACTAGCGGGAATTACATTGTCTTCAACTTCATAATGTGCAGCAATTAATGCAGGATCAGCATCAGATGTAAATCTGAAGAAACCGCTGTCATCATAAAAATGGTCAAAGCAATAATCGGTCAATTGTTTTGCGTTTTGTAAGTATTTTTCATCCGAAGTACATTGGTAGAAAGTAATAAAGCCCTCGATAACAAAGCAATAATCTTCGAGGTATCCAGTAATGCTACTATTTCCATTTTGGAAAGTGTGCATCAAACTACTGTCATTATTCCATACTTTATCTAGAATGAAATTTGCGATATTTTGTGCAATTTTTAGATAATGGTTTTCGCCAAATGATCGATATGCTTCAAGACAGGCAGTAAGCATTAATCCATTCCAAGAGGTAAGAATCTTATTATCTAGTCTTGGCCTAGGTCGCTTATTTCTTGCGCTTAATAACGTGTTTTCCCAACTCTCTTTCTTTCTTTTAAGTTCTTCTAAAAGTATACCTTCGGCGAAAGCCAAACTTTTTAAATCTTGAGTTTGAATCAAAACATATGTTTCGTCTTCCCAATGACCAAAAGCATTCACATTGAAAACCTTGCTAAATAACTTGAAATCGTCTCCAAGTAAATCCGTCAACTCTTCAATTGTCCAGCTATAAAACGCACCTTCCTCAAGTTTGCCTTTTGCGTTTAGGCTATCAGCATCAAGAGCGCAATAAAAGCCTCCGTTATTTGCGAGAAGATTGTTCTCTAGGAAATTAAAGGTTTTTTCTATTACTTGTTTATACAGTAAATTCTTGGTTTTTCTATAAGCTTGAGCGTACAACGAAATTAGTTGTGCATTGTCATAAAGCATCTTTTCAAAATGTGGAATATGCCATTTTAAATCCACCGAATAGCGTGAGAAACCACCTTCAATAGTATCAAACAAACCTCCATAAGCCATTTTTGTCAAGGTTAGATTTACAAAATCCAAGAGTGCTTCATCATTATGTTGATGCGCATATCTTAATAGAAATTCGTAGTTATTTGGCATCATAAATTTTGGTGCTCTGGCATAACCACCAAAATCCAAGTCGAAACTTCTTTTCCATTTTGCAATTAATGAATCTAAAAAAGACTGCGGTAGTTCAGTTTTATCTTCTTCAATCTTAATCAAACTTATAGCTTCAATTCCCTGCTGTAATTTTTCGGCGTAGTCATAAATTTTTTCGGGATCACTGTGGTATAATTTATTTAACGACTCTAGCGAATCAATCCATTCTGCTTTCGCAAAATAAGTACCGCCCCAAATTGGCCTTCCGTCTGGCAAGCATACCACATTAAGCGGCCAACCACCTCGCGAAGTCATAATTTGTACCGCTTTCATGTATACAGCATCGATATCAGGACGCTCTTCACGATCTACCTTAATATTAATGAAGTTATTATTCATAGTTTGAGCAACCTCGTCATCTTCAAAACTTTCGTGCTCCATAACATGGCACCAATGGCAAGCAGAATATCCCACACTTACCACAATTAATTTATTTTCTTCTTTGGCTTTCGCCAAATTTATATCGCGCCATGCCAACCATTGAACGGGATTATCAGCGTGCTGAAGTAAATACGGGCTGCTTTCTTTTGATAGTTCATTCATGATAGATACTTTTTTAAGTAAAAAAAGCGTCCTAGAAAGAACGCTTTTTTAAAGTTTTATTTATCCTGCAACTGCTTCCACTTTGATGTCGTCGTCGTTGAGCATGTCTTTCAACATGTTTTCAATTCCACTTTTGAGTGTAAATGTAGAAGAAGGACAGCCATTGCACGCACCTTGCATCACAACTTTCACTCTCTTTTCAACCGGATCATATGACTGGAATAATATATTTCCACCATCTGCAGCAACCGCAGGCTTCACGTACTCTTCAAGAATATTGATAATTTTTTGTGAAGTCGTATCCAAAGTATCAAAATTTGTAATTTGCTGTTTTTGCTGTTCTGGAGTAGCCACAATTAAATCTTCGTCAACAGCTTGTCCGCCATTTTCCAAAAATTCTTTGATAAAAGTTCTGAGTTCAAGTGTAATATCGCTCCATTCGTAAATGTCATATTTTGTAACAGACACATAATTTTCGTGAATGTAAAGTTCTTTTACATAAGGAAAATTAAAAAGCACCTTTGCCAATGGCGAAGCTGCGGTTTCGTCAATACTTTTAAAATCTGCAGATGTTTTTGTCAACATAATATTGACTACGAATTTCAATGCTGATGGATTTGGAGTCATTTCGCCATAAACAGTAATAGCTTTTTTACCCATTGTTGGGGCTTGCACCGTAATGATTTCGCCACCGTTATTAACATAATCTTGAATTTGTTCAGCAACAGCTTCTTGCACGTCTGACCATTCTACAATGCTATATCTTTCAATGGCAATAAATTTCCCGGAAATGTAAATCGTCTTTACAAACGGTAGATGAAATAACTGCTGTGCTAAAGGTGAGTTTTTGGCGTCATCGATATTTTTGTATTCGTAATTACCCTGAGTAACAATAAAATCTGGAAATTCAAACTTAAGGATTGTAGGATTTTGCGTCTCTACTATTTTGAGGATTGTCATCTTATTTAATTTTTTTACAAATTTAACAAAGATATTTTACGTGATTAGGTATATTTGGGCTTTCTACAAATAATTAACAAAGATTTGTATTATTCTTAAGTAACAATTTTGACAATTCATTTAAATGAGAAAAGCATTACTTTTATTGTGTTTGATCTTAGGTCTTGGGGCTCAAGCACAGTTGGTAGTTACCAATAATCAGACCCCTACACAATTAGTTCAAGAAGTCCTCCTTGGTGCCGGTGTAACAGTTAGCAATGTGAAATTCAATGGAAGTGCAGCTAATGCTAACGTTGTGAAAGATCAAGCGGCACGATTTAGTGGCGGTAGTGCTGCAAACTTCGGTATTGACCAAGGTGTAATTTTGGCAACAGGAAAAGCATTGATTGCACCTGGACCAAATTTAGGTGGATCTATTAGCGATCCAACAGCGACCCCCACGGTAGGGGATGTGGACTTAGGGCTGTTAATCGGTAATGCGTCAAATGTTCGAAACGTTGCTGTTTTAGAGTTTGATTTTATCCCAACAGGTGAAGATTTGAGTTTTAATTTTGTCTTTGCTTCTGAGGAATATCCTGAATTTGCTCCTCCCGAAAATTCTTCTTATAATGACGCTTTTGGATTCTTTTTAAGCGGTCCTGGAATTAATGGCGTATTTTCAAATCAAGCAATAAATATTGCACTTGTTCCTAATACAACAAATTACGTAAGTATTAATAACGTTAATCCAGTAACAAATGCAGCATATTACGTTACAAATCCTCCTGGAGCTTTAGGTGTTCAATACGATGGTTTTACTGTTGTTATACCAGCAACCGCAACGGTTACGTGTGGGGAGGTGTACCACATAAAATTAGCAATTGGAAATGTTGCTGATAATGGTTGGGATTCTGCAGTATTCTTGCAAGCTAATAGTTTTGCAACTACTCCAATAGATCTTGGAGGAGACTTAACTGTAGATGCAGGTACAGCTCTCTGCAATGGTGATATTTATGAGCTCTGTACAGGTTTACCTCCGACAATTTTGCATCAGTGGTATAAAGATGGCGTTGCAATTCCAGGCGCAACTAATTCTTGTTATACTGTCGTGGATCAAGGTACTTATAAAGTGGTTGCGTACCCATATGGTGCTAACTGTCCAGTTGAGTCTAGTGCAACAATAGAAGTTGAAGCTCCAATTTTACCTCCTGAAAATGCGGCTCCAGATTTGACAAGAACTTCTAATATTTTTAATTTAACTGATGTTGAAACTACAGTTTTTGCCGGTGAGAATCCATCGAATTTTGACATTTACTATTTTAATTCACAGTTTAACGCGGATAATGGAATCGCAGATATTGTAAATACTACTGCGTATGTTGGATATGAGGGTGAAATTATTTTTGCAAAAGTAGAAAGTTTAGTTACTTCAGGCTGTGATGTTGTTTGGCCATTTACTCTTCATATAGCTGCATGTGATCCAGTAGATAATCCTGCAGATGTAGTTAGTTGCGAATCTTATGTTTTGCCAGCTCTTACATTTGGAAATTACTTTACACAAACTAACGGAGGAGGTACTGCTTTATTTGCGGGTGATGTAATATCAACTACTTCAACATTATTTGTGTATTTAAATGAACCAGTTGGTTGTGAAGATGAGGAAAGTTTTTCTGTTATTATAAATGAAATTCCAACCATCACAGACCCAACTCCACTAGAAGTTTGCGATGACAATTATGATGGTC
>CBDUDY010000110.1:0-7642 GCA_965366055.1 uncultured bacterium | reverse complement strand
AGCACATCACTTTTAATGATGGGGTCCTGGGTTCGAGCCCCAGTCGGGTCACAAAAAGGTTATTCGTATTGCGAAAAACCTTTTTCAATTTTCGGCCACGTGGAGAAACGGTAGACTTGCCAGCTTGAGGGGCTGGTGCTCGCAAGGGCGTGTGGGTTCAAATCCCACCGTGGTCACTACTAAATAAAATGCCGCAGTAGATTAGTAAAGCTTGCTTTGACTATTTTATTGCGGCATTTTATTTTTAACTGAGCTTTGATGATAAAGTCGCAAGTGTTAGAGAAACAAGAATTCGTTATAGTAAAAAATATCTTTAAACATCTTGTCAAGTATTTGTCAAGCTACTTCCTTTCCTCCGCGATTCATTTAAATTTACTATATGGGTTACATCCTATTTTTTAAATTTTCATACTTCTGTTTTTCCAAACATTTCCTGCAATAGTATAGTGTTGATATCTATGAAATAGATTTACCCATTCTTTGTTTGAGAGCATTTAATGGTAATTGCGACTTATGAAATACATTTGAAGATCGCACAATCATAAATTGATTACATCCCACTAATTTATAATCTCAGATTTATTTGAACTTTCAATTTCTGATCCTTTAATTATATATGTGAATTAGTTAAACGTATATTTGAAAAACTAAGTTCTAGCACATTTCTTTTTAAATCAGTAAATAAACCGTCGTTCTGTTGCCTGTTTAATAGAGATTTACAAACTATTTCCTAGAAAATTAATAACTTTAAGTAAATTAAATAACCTTTTACCGTGATTAAAGAGACAGATTTAGAGCAAGAATCCCTAGATATTACTACAGTTGATCTTGATTTAATAAAAAACAGCAATTGGGATAAATCAGTTAAGGTAGAAGAGAACGGCTACTATTATAACTTAGAACCTAAATATACCGAAGGCTCCAATGTAGCAACTGAAAAGCCGATTATTGTTGAGCTCTTTTGCGGTTGTGGCGGCACATCTTTAGGATTTGAAATGGCTGGTTTTGAAGCGGTACTTGGCTGTGACATTCACGCTCCTTCCATAGAAACTTTCCAACAAAATCATCCAAATAGTGCAACAATTCTGGGCGACGTGAAAAAGGTTGATCCTTATAAAATAAAGGAAATGCTCAACGGAAGACCTTTGGATGTAATTATTGCTGGCGTTCCCTGTCAAGGTTTTTCATTAAACAATCGAAAAAGACATGAAGGTGATGATCGAAATTTAATGTATAAAGAATTTGTAAGATTTATTGAAGTTCTAAATCCCAAAGTAATCGTTTTAGAAAATGTATCAGGAATGAAAAGTGTCGGAAATTTTGTGGAGGAAATTGAAAAAGAACTTTCATCAGCAGGTAAAATGACTGTAAAAAGTAAAATGCTATTTGCACCAGATTACGGAGTTCCGCAGAAAAGAAGCCGCTTGATATTTGTTGGAGTTAGAGGGAAGGAATTTGATTTTAAAGATGTAATTAAAACTCACGGAGAAGGAACAGAATTTCCTTACGTCACCATCAAAGATGCCATTGGAGACTTGCCTTCTTTAAAGCCGAAACAAACTATCACTTCATATAGTTCAGAACCTTTTTCAGACTATCAAAAGTTGATGAGAGCAAGCAATCACCCTATTCTTACTTGTCATAGTGCGCCTAATCATCCTCTCGATACGATAGAAAGAATCAAAAACACAATTCCAGGAGAACCGATGTATCCAAAATTTAAACAAAGGATACGTCTAGCGTGGGATATCCAAAGCCCTACTCAGGTATCTGGAGGAATACGGCCGCAATTTCAATTTGGACATCCACAAGATGATAGAGGATTGACAATTAGAGAAAGATGCAGGATTCAAAGTTTCCCAGATGATTTCCTGGTAAAAGGAGGATTAACTCAAGGAAGAGTACAAACAGGAAATGCTGTACCGCCGTTACTTGCAAAAGCAGTTGCACTTGCCATAAAAAAACACCTTGATAAAATTTAATGAATTTATAAGATTGCAATAATTACAAAGCGAATTACACTACTAGTCCACATCAGAATCTTAGTTTTTACCAAGGATTAATACTAATAATTTAGAAAATAACTAAATATTTTCTGGAAGCCAAAATATTCTAAATTTTGATCTTTTAACTCTGAACTAAAAGTTATTAAATATCCAATTCTAGCGGTGTATAGGAAAAAGATCAATAATCTTACAATTGATTTGAAAGCTCCTAAAAGCAAGAATATTTGAGGAAAAATTCCCTTTTTGGATTTTTGTAGAAATCATTACGATATTATTATTAAATAAAAATACCTAAGTATTTAAAATACACATACATAGATATTTATTTCGTATTTTTAAGATTCCAATTTATTTACATAAGGATCTTTATATATACTTAATAATTATATGAGTTATGATCGAGATTATAATAGATGATTCAATCGTTGCTTACGCTACCAATAAATTGCAACTTGTCCGGGCTAGTGATGGTGCTAGAGGTTTAAGTAAATTTGGCTCGGAACGTCAAAGAATTTTGGTAGGATATATTGGAGAAAAAATAATAATGAATTTTCTAAAAATAGATGAGAATATTGATGACTATAATTTCGATTTAATTTCTTCCAAAGGACGAAAGCTTGAAGTAAAGACAATAACATGTCAGTTTAAACCAACGCCAGACTTTTGGTGTACCGTTAATTCTCATGATCTAAATGGTATTCATAAACAAGAAGCCGATTATTATATTTTTCTCAGGATTCGAAATGATTTTAAAGTTGGTTGGATTCTAGGTTGGATTTCCTGCGCAGAGTTCTTTAATAAGGGACAATTTATCGAAAAAGGAAAAGATTTCGGTAAGTTTCAATTTATAAAAGCTAATGCTACCATCTTACCAATAAGTGATTTGAACAGGTTTAAAAATGATTGATCTTAGTGACGAATTGGAAATTTAAAACGTTTTGATTAATTAAATCAAATTAATACTTATGATGTTTAACGATTAAAAAAGAAGTTTTTGTTTTCATCATTTTAAAAAATCTAGCCTGTAGAAATAAAGATCACATCTAACGTAACAATTAGTTATTTCGTAACGGATGCTTAATCAGTTTATCTAAATTTTTATGACTGAAGCACAAGTTTAGAATTTCGATTCTGTCTGTGATAAAATTTCAATTGTAAATTAAAAGCTTAGCTAAAAACGGTAATATACTTAAGATTTTCTATACAATAGCTCCTCTTATAAAAAAAACAATATACACAAAATAAACACTATACATAAAATTTGAGATTATAGAAATGATATCAAAGCGTGATAATACACATTTTATTTCTGTAAATTGTTTTACACTTAAAATGAGCAATAAGAAAAAGAATTACAATTTGAAAAAGCAATACTGTTTAGAAAAAAGTTTTCAAATCTGAGGCATTCTTTACGAGGAGAATTCCCTATTTATAATTCCATTCCCATCCAATAAATTATCCCTACTTTTATTTTTTTTTAAACCGAAATCTAAATTCCCATTCAGAAATATTATAACATATTAGGAATTGCCTCTACAGCTTCTACAGCTGAAATAAAAAAGGCATATCGAAGCAAGGCAAAAGTGATGCATCCCGACGTAAATAAAAATGAAAATGCTCATGAGCAATTCGTTTTATTGAACGAAGCCTATGAATACCTCATCAATGTGGAATCTTATGGCAGTACTTCTACTGACAGCAGCTCACAAAACTATCAATGGACTCAGCAAGATTGGCAAGAGCAGCAGCGAGAAAATGCTAAAGAGCGCGCTAGAGAGTATGCTAGAATGCGTTATTCTGAATTTATAAAAAGTGATTATTACAAGGAACAAAAAGTTGTAGATACTGTTACAACCCATTTGCTTGTGCTTTTTTCGATTCTATTGCTAACACTTGTACCGATTATAATGTTGTCGATACTTGGTATTGAAGCTATTGTAGGCATCGCAATTATTAATATTGTGCTACTTCCTATACACTTACAGGCATATCAAAATCTAAGGTTACTTAATTTCAAAGAATTCCGAAGTTCATTTGGAAAACTTTTTCAGATATCTTCTTTTCAAATTGTTAGTTTATTACTTATCAACGTTCTGCTTGTTGTCAAAGTTGTGGGCAATACGCTCGCTTCTACGTCATTTGTTCTTTCGGCATATTCCATAGCTATTTTACTATTTCTCATACTAACTAGAACTAGCAAAATTCGAAAATTCATGAGTTTTGCGGTAGGACCAACAATTGTCACCATGCTATTTTTTATAAATTATTTATTTGCAGCTTATCCTACTCAGCAAAAATTTAAAATTGTGAGCAATGGATACAGTCAAGAAAGCTCAATGATCACGCTTGCCGACCGTCAACTCGAGAAATATCCGGGCATTCGGATCTTTTATGACTATCAAGAAGTGCGCGATGCTGAGGAAGTTGTCTACACTTTTGAATATGGAATTCTTGGATTAATAGTGATGACTGATTATTACTTTATTAATAATTAATGAAAACCGCTATAAATTACCTACTAATAAGTATCTAAGAATTATATTAAAACTAGCCTTAAACTTATAAAATGGTCGACAGTCTGGTTCGCTAATTTTGTAGCTACGTTTTTACCCTAAAGACAAAGTTTCAAAATAATCTAAAACCTACTAAAATGACAACTATATTATACACAACTTTTTGGATTCTCAATTGCTCTCTTGAATTCATTAACTAGTCCACAATTTGAATTTTATCTTCAAACTATACCATAAAAATTTGACCAATGCTGCTATTTGACGAATTATTGGATTCGGAAAAAAATTATTTACCCGAAGGTGGAATTGTAAATTTCCATGGAAAAGTCTTCGATCAGAAAGCAGCAGATTTATATTATAAAATTTTATTAGAAACGATTGATTGGAAAAATGACGAAGCTACTATTTTTGGAAAAAAGATTATAACCAAACGGAAAGTCGCGTGGTATGGCGATGAACAATTTAGTTATACTTATTCTAATAATACAAAAACTGCCTTACCGTGGACGGCTGAATTGTTGCAAATTAAAAATTCGATAGAAAAAACGTGTGGCGAAACCTTTAATTCTTGTTTGCTAAATTTATATCACTCGGGCGAAGAAGGAATGGCTTGGCATAGCGACGCCGAAAAAGATCTAAAGAAAGAAGGTGCAATTGCATCAGTAAGTTTTGGAGCTGAACGTAAATTTTGCTTTAAGCATAAAGAAACATCAGAGAAAGTCGAACTACTACTTTCACATGGAAGTCTTCTAATTATGAAAGGAAAAACACAGACAAACTGGCTTCACAGACTACCCCCGACTAGGAAAATTTTTACTCCTCGAATAAATCTCACATTTCGAACCATTGACAAAAAATAAAAATATCTACTATTAAATGTATTGAAAATGTTTTCTTTACTACTAAAGTTCTACTTTTTTTAGATACTAAACATCCGAGGAGGAGAAGTTATCACTAAACCACAGATCTATTATCAATTCGAAATTTGCGAGAAGGATGGCAGGGAAAATCCTTAGTTGTGGCTTTGCGAAGCAGAAGCTACAACTAAGATTGGGACCGAACAGCCAGACCTGAGCCGACGAAATTACTCTTTTGAAATTGATGAATTTAAGACGTCTTGGAAGCAATAGTACATTCTGGCGAAGGACTCGCCCTAATAAAAAAAATAGTATCCCAAAACGGCCTAACGTAAAACGGCTCCTAAATTAAGAGCCGTCTTCATATTCTATAACAAAATTCTATTATTTTTTACTTGCTTTCTTAAGCTCGTCTCCCCCAGGAAGTTTCATTTTATCTGTAAGAAGCGCTATTTCATTCAATTCAAAAGTTCCTACTAAAGACATTAAAACTGTCTCACCACCATTTGACGACCCGTCTATAAGCATGAGTAATTCTTTAACTTGCGTTGGTGTTGCACCTGCTTTCACCATGATCTTCACGTTCTGCCCTTTGTCATTTACACGCATTAATTCGTCAAGTCCAGCAGATTTTACATAATTTGCCGATGTTGTTTTCATATCGGCAACAACGCTGCTATTTGTTGTTCTGAATACTTTGAGATTATCCAACTTTTTGATTAAGTCCAAATACTGCTGAGATTCGTTACTCTTAACATTGCCCATCATCTGGAACATTTTCTTATTTACAATTACAGAATTTACTCCCTCTTTGCCATCATATTTATCAAAAACAGTTTGTCCGAAGAAAAATATAGGCGTCAATACTAAAAGTAAGGTTGTGAATAGTTTTTTCATATTTATAGATATAAATTTTTAGTTGCTGATTGAATCCTTTTCGATAAAGATCTTGTTTTTTGCCTTATCGTATTCCTTAATATAATGAACGCTGTAAATACCTTGGTTTAGGCTCACCGAAAGCAATTCCAAAGCATCTTTGGTCTCGTAATAAACCTGCCTTTGCTCCTTTGTCATCCCGTCATTATTTGTGAAATAAACAATGCTTGCCACCACAAGTATTGCCAATACCGATAACCATGCCAAAGCATGACGCTTCCTTTTTTCTGTTATTTTCGGCTTTTCCATATCATTTCTTTTGCAAGGCTAAAATAGTAAACAATTATTTAAAACATCGATATAAGAAATTTATAAACTCTCAAACCATACATTTTGTAAATTTAATAAGTAAAAAAAAAGCTGACAGTATATCTGTCAGCTTTTCAATCATATTTGGTAAAATAATGTTTTAAATATTAAAGTAGAATCCGTTTGGCCCCACTTTAGTATTGAAAGTTTTTAGTACAGCACCATTAACATTATAGATTTTCATAGTACCATCTTGCGTAAATCCGTTTGCATCTGCCGAGAAAACAAATCCGTCAATTACTGCAAATCCGTAAAATGTAGAGAAGCCGTTGTCCGCAACACTAAATAATGGAAGATTGGTAAAACTTGTAGCTTGAATAGGCATTGCGTAAACTCCAGATCCTACAGTATAGAAAATATTATTTCCATCAACATCCATATTTGTAGCTTTTTTTAGCAAAATAGTTTCAATTACACTCTTTGTATCTGTTTCAGTATTAATTCTGTAAAGCGATGATCCATCATTATTTCCACACATAACATATAAGATTCCATTTTTTTCTTCCATAGAATTTACGCCCGCGCCAACTTCTATCGTTGTAGAAATCGTATTGCTTGCTGCATCGATAACTGTGACATTACTTCCCGTTCCAAAAGCTCCGTTCTGAACGTAGATTTTATTGTTTGCAGCCACAATTTTCTCAACTGCTTTGTCAATTTCAATATTTGTGATGAATGCAAAAGTTGACAAATCATAAACTGATACTGATTTTGTACCGCTATTTGTAACAAAAAGTTTTCCATTTGAGCTAGTGCTATAACGAGGTTTGTTAAGACCTTGAGTAATAGTCGCGACTTTTTTGAAACTATATCTATTTACAACCTGAATAACATTTGAAGCATTTACCACAATAAATGCTTTGTCATCCTTAAAACTTATTGACTGAACGACATCTCCAAGCGCTTCCCCATTATTTTCAGTAGCATAAATTCCGTTTTGGAAAACACTAAAATCATTTGATAAATATGAAATAGAACCATTTGGTGTACCAAAATTTCCTTCATTTACAACAAGCACTCC
>CBDUDY010000109.1:0-7667 GCA_965366055.1 uncultured bacterium | reverse complement strand
TTTGATATCTACGCTTATTAAATATCCAATAAATCAGCGGAAATACTAAAAGCGTGAGGAATGTTGCGGTGATTAGACCGCCGATAATTACCACGGCTAATGGTTTTTGTGATTCCGAACCAATTCCAGTTGAAAGTGCGGCTGGCAATAATCCAAGCGATGCCATTAATGCGGTCATCACGACGGCTCTTGTGCGTGCTTTTACGCCCAACATAATCGAATCTTCGAGGCTTAATCTTTCCTTTAAATTCTGTTGAAATTCGGAAATTAAAATCACACCGTTCTGAATACAAATTCCCAAAAGGGCAATGAATCCAACGCCTGCCGAGATTCCGAAGTTCATTCCTGCGAAATGTAACGCGAGGATTCCACCGATGATTGCGAAGGGAACATTGACCAAAACCAGCAGCGAATCTTTGATATTTCCGAACATTATATAAAGGAGTACGAAGATCCCGATCAAACTTATTGGAACTACTTGACTTAGTCGCTTGCTTGCGCGAACTTGATTTTCGAATTCGCCAGTCCAGCCAGTTGTATATCCTGGAGGAAGCTTGATTTCGTTGACTTTTGCCTGCGCGTCGGCGATAGTACTTCCTAAATCTCGATCGCGAACGGAGAATTTAATTCCGATAAATCGCTTGGTTTTATCGCGATAAATCAAATATGGTCCGCTGACTTGCTGCACTTCAGAAATGGATTTTAAAGGAATGCTTCCTCCCGAAATTGTTGGAACTTTCAGATTCCCAATGTCTTTTTCGTCTTGTCTATATTGCTCATCAAATCGAATTCTGACATCAAACTTCCGTTCGCCTTCATATTTTTGAGTAGCGGTTTTTCCTCCAAAAGCAAGTTCTAAAACCGTTTGCGCTTCTGAAAGTTTTACGCCATAAGCCGCCATTTTTTCTCTATCCAAAACCACACTAATTTCTGGCTGACCAATATTTTTAAGAATTCCAGCATCTTTAATTCCGTTGACATCTTTAATTTTTGCCAAAACTTCAACAGCTAGTTCATCTAGTTTATCTAAATCATCACCATAAATTTTTACTGCATTTGATGCTTTAAAACCTGCGACTGCTTCGGCGACATTATCAATAATAGGTTGGGAATAATTGTAGGTAATTCCCTGATATTTATTTTTGAGTTTCTGGTCCATTTCGTCCACAAGATCATCGTAAGAAAGTTTTCGATTCCATTCTTTCTTCGGCTTCAAATCAACTTGTAACTGAATAAATCCGAAACCATTTGGATCTGTACCATCATTACTTCGGCCAGTCTGTGAGAGAACATTGCTTACTTCTTCAAATTCCATCAAGTCTTTTCGAAGATTCCGCGCGGTTCTAACACTTTCTTCCAAAGAAGAGCTAATTGGAGTTTCTGCAGTTACCCAGAGTGCGCCTTCATTGAGTTCCGGCAAAAATTCAGTTCCTAAAAAAGTGGAAGATCCAAAGGCCAAGAAAGCAAAAATAGCGGTTGCGCTAAGCGCAGTAATTTTATTTCTAAATGTCCAGTTAAAACCTTTCAAAACATATTTATCAATAAAATTCACAATCGGATTGTGCTTCTCCCGAACATTCTTGTTCAGCATCATATGCGATAGAACAGGAACTAATGTCAGAGTAAGTATTAAAGCACCAATCAAGGCGAAACCTAATGTAAACGCCAGCGGCGAGAACATTTTTCCTTCTACTTTTTGGAATGCGAAGATTGGAAGTAGGGCTGTTATGATGATTAATTTCGAAAAGAAAATCGCTTTCCCCATTTCGGCACCTGTTTTCTTTATAATACTAGCTTTTGCAATTTTATTAAAAGCGGTCATTCCAATTTTCTTGGCTCTTTTGTCCAAGACCACAAATATTCCTTCGACCATTACCACGGCGCCATCAATGATAATTCCAAAATCGACCGCACCAAGGCTTAGAAGATTCGCGCTCATTCCCATCATTCTAAGACATAAAAACGCAAATAATAACGATAACGGAATTACGATTGCCACGATAAAAGTTGTGCGCCAATCTGCCATAAATAGTAAAACGATACAGGTAACCAGAATTATTCCCTCGCTAAGATTGAACATTACGGTACTAGTGGTAAAATTCATCAGCTCATCCCGGTCGTAAACCGTTTCCATTTTTACGTCTTTTGGTAGAATACCATTATTGAGTTCGAAGATTTTTTCTTTTAGTCTTTCTAAAACCTCCTTTGCGTTTTCACCTTTTCGCATCACCACAATTCCCTCGACAACATCGTCATCGTCGTTTAATCCGGCTTGACCAACTCGTGGCATCGCAGAGCTATGAACGTGGGCAAGATGTTTGACCAAAATTGGATTTCCAGCCGCTTGATCGACAATTATATTTTCGATATCCTGAATTGATTGTACCAGACCAACACCTCGAACTACGTAAGCTTGATTATTTTTTTCGATAACATCTCCGCCGATATTTAGATTGCTTTCGCTCACCGCTTCATAAACTTGTTGTGGTGTAACGTCGTATTTGGCGAGTTTGGTCGGATCGACACTCACCTCGTAGGTTTTTTCTAAACCTCCAAATGCATTAACATCGGCGATTCCCGCAACCGCACGCAATTCGCGATCTACTTGCCAATTTTGAATCGTTAGCAGATCTCTAGAATCTCGAGTATCACTTTTAAGTACATATCTAAAAATTTCGCCGGTTGGACCATAAGGTGGTTGCACATCAGCTTCAACTCCTTCGGGAAGTGAGACATTTTTAAGTAAATTGTTCACTTGAAGTCGGGCGAAAGTATCGTCAACGCCATCATCAAAAATAATCTTGATTACCGAAAGTCCAAACATTGTAACCGATCGGACGCTAGTTTTCTTTTGCACAGAATTCATCGCGATTTCCATCGGAGTTGTCACAAAACGCTCGACTTCTTCGGCGCTACGACCAGTCCATTGGTTGATAATGATAATTTGGGTATTGGTAACATCAGGAAATGCTTCGATTGGCATATTCTTAAAAGAAATAAATCCTGCAACCGCCAAAAGGATTACCCAAAAAAATGTAAAGGCTTTATTCTTAAGAGAAAAAGCTATAATGTTTTTGATAAACTTATTCATTCTTTAATCGTTTAAAGCGCTGTAGATAAACAGCTGATTTTGGGTAATAACATTTTCGCCTTCTTTCAATCCACTTTTTAAATAGGTGCTTTTTCCAACTTGGCGAAGGACTTGAACTTCGCGAGTTTCGATGTTATTACGGTCTTTAAATACAAGCACATAATTTTTGCTTTTATCGAAAATTATAGCGCTACTTGGAATTGAAATGGCCTGTTCATCTTCGGTATACGAAAGTTTTATCAGGGCATTCATATCTGGTTTAAGCAGAAAATCCTTGTTGTCAAGCTTTACTCGAGCTTGCATTGCTTTGGTTTCTGGATCGATAATATTAAAGATCTTGTCGATTTTTCCAGTAAAAACTTTGTCGGGATAACTCAAGGTTGAAATATCGGCGTCTATTCCAATTTTAACTTTATTAATATCGATTTCATTGATATTTGCCATTGCCCAAACTTCGCTAATTTCGGCAATATCAAAAATGTTTTCTGAACGATCACTTCGCAAAAGCATATCTTTATTGATGCTTTTCTGAATGATAAAACCATTTATCGGGGCGGTAACTTCATAAATAGAACCTGCTTTGATATTATAAATTTTATAAGTTTCTTGAATCTTACGCATTTGAGACTGCGCTTTTTCGACTTCAGATTTTGCCTGAAGCACTTCTCTTTCAGAGTTTAATTTTCCATCAAATAATTCCTGTGCTACTTTCAAACTGTTTTTTGCTACGAGTAAATCACTCTTCGCATCAATAAGTTGCTTGTCAAAGTCTGCAATGTCTGTACTCTTTATGGTCGCTAAAACTTGTCCTTTTTTCACATAATCACCTAGTTCTACATTTACTTTTTCCACGTTTCCACCAACTAACGGATAGACGTCAATTGCTTTATTGTCGTCGGCAGTAATGCGACCGTTAAAAGTGAGTTCGTTTTTAAGTTGCTGCATTGATGCTTTTGAAATCTTTGTGGTCTCCAACATTGCATCACTTAGTGAAAACGTAACTGTTTTAGGCGCTTCATTAGTTGTTTCATTGCAAGAAATTAATGAAAGCAGAACCGCTGTCGATAATGCCAATACTTTATTTTTCATTTGATATTATTTTAGAATAAGTCTTTGTTGATGGTCGTATTTAGTTGCTCGGCGCTGTGAACTACATTTTTCTTTAATTCATTGAGCTGAATATTTGCTTGGTTATAGCTTTCCATAAAATCTGTGAATTCCATCAGACTAATATTCCTTTTTCTGAAATTGTTTAGAATTCCCTCGTACACAATCTGAAAATCTTGACCAATTGCGGGATAGAGTTCGACATAATTGTTTCGAGCCATATTCCATTTTTCATAGGCAGCACTTACTTCGGTAGAAATTTGCAAAGCAGAGTGATTGCTAAAAGCTTTTGATTGCTCAATCATCACTTTCGCGTGCTGTATATTTCCTTTATTAGAATTCCATAGTGGAAGAGGAATTGCGATAGTGAGATTCGCTTCGTTATTGAAGGCGCCACTTTGTTGATCATAGTTTGCACCGATTGTTAGATCGGGAATCGAAAGCGATTTTTGCCATTTTAAATTAAATTGCTGTGCTTCAATTTCTTTTTGCTTCGAAAGGTAATCTGGGCGAGAGTTCAATGCTTGCTTTTCTAAAATTTCCAAAGTATCAATAAATGATTTTGTATATTTTTCGAAACTGATATCATTAAAATCAGGAATAATATCTTCCTTTTGAGACAGAAGAAGTTTTAGCGTTGTTTGAGCGTCGATAGAATTATTTAGAAATTCTATTCGTTCATTTTTGAAATTCACAAATAACGATTGCAGTCGAACTAAATCACGTAACGGAATGTTTCCGTTTTTTACTTGAATAGAATAGGAGGAAATAAGTTCTTGAATATGTTCAATTTGCTTATCTGTAGCCTCAATTTTCTGTTGATTGTAATATATTTCGAAAAAATTGAATCGCAGTTCATATTTTAAAGTTCGAAGCAAATCGTCAAATGCCAAAATTGCAATGCTTTTTTCTGTTTGATACAAACGTTTTTCATTTCGCTTCTTGCCACCGAGATAGATAATTTGTTCTATTCCAAAAGCTTTCTGTCCGTTTTTGCCGTTGTCAAAATATCGGTTGGCGTCAGGATTATAGGCATTTAGTTCGGCAGTAAGTAGTGGGTTTTCCCAAATACGCGACTGAACAATTAGTGCTTCGGCAGCGTCAATATTGTATTGCTCTGCGAGTAGAAAAAGGTTGTTCTTTAAAAATTCCGATTCGCATTCTTGCAGACTCTTTGCAGTTTGTGCGTGAGTTAGACTCTGGAAGAGAAGGAGTAGAAGCAGTCCAAAATAGTTTTTCATTGTATCAGTTATTTTTTCTGATACAAAATTGTTCTATCAACCTTTAAGAGTCCTTAATACTGACCTTAAAAACACCTTAAAATTTATTTAAGACAATTTAAATGTTGGTGTTTTCACGCTTTTCAAAGATAATTTGAAAGCTATTCAGATTTTCCGAAGCGGAGTAATGTAGATTTGCTTTGTGCATAAAGAGCACACGTTGCACAATGCGAAGTCCGAGACCAAAGCCTGTAACTTTATTAGTGTTCTTTCCGCGCATAAAGGGTTGAAATAAATTCTGCTGTTCTTTTGCGTCCAAAGTAGTACCTGAATTAGTAAAAGTGATCAGAAGTTGATCATTTTCTGAGGAGATTGTAATCTTTGCTTGCTTATTATCTGAATAGAAATAGGCGTTTTTAAGAATATTATTTATGGCAATTTCAAGTAATTTGTCGTTGCCACTAATTTCTAAAAGTGCATCAAGATTTTCACTTTCTTCTATATCGAAAAGAATGGTGAAGTCAGGAAAAGTCGTGGTGATCTTTTCAATTACGGTAAAAATGATTTCGTCAATTCTGTAAGTTTCTTGAGAAGTTATTGCAGCACTATCCAATTTTGAAAGTATCAATAATGAGTGAATTAACTCGGTTACTTGATTCACATCTTTCAGAAGATTGGACAAGAATGTTCTATTTTCTGAAATTTTCTCAG
Organism: uncultured bacterium; assembly: GCA_965366055.1. Classification (GTDB taxonomy): domain Bacteria; phylum Bacteroidota; class Bacteroidia; order Flavobacteriales; family Flavobacteriaceae; genus Flavobacterium. The sequence goes on along the minus strand of CBDUDY010000109.1, from coordinate 1,538 downwards.
CAGAAATTCGATTTTCTAATTGAGATGTAATTCGGGAAAGTGGTGTGCGCAATTCGTGTGATGCGTGCGAGGTAAATTCCTTTTGTTTTTGATAAGAAACCTCAATTCTGTCCATCATAAAATTAAACTCTGTCGCAATAAGATCAATTTCATTTTTATTGCTTTTTGCTTCAACTCGAGTATCAAGATTATTCTCATTGATATTTTTGATATTCGAATGAAAATCTAAAAGCGGACGCAAAAGTCTGCCAACAATGTAAGATGTTAGAATCCAACAAAGCGCCGTAAAAATTAGATAGGAAATAATTAAAGAGAATTGTAGAAACTGTAGCTTGCGTTTTCCGTTGCTATCTGCGGCGGCGATCAGAGCGTAATAATCGTCGGTATCGGTGTCGAAAAAAACACCGTAGACTTCGTAATCTCCTTGCTGTTTAAAAAGTGTTCCGTGTGTTTTGAGATACTTTAAATCTTCAACAGACCAAGAAATCTTTGCATCATCAAGGCTGCTATAAATAAGATTGTAATCTGAATCAAAAACCAAAGTTTTCTCATCATAAAGTTGATTGATGGAATTTTGATCGAGAATATTTAAAACTTGTTTGTCCATTCCTTCTACGTAAGCGAGAAGTTTGATCGTAGATAAAGCTTTATCTTTTAATCTTGTTCGAAATTCTTCCTGTCTAAAATTTGAATACAATACAAAAATCAAGGTCGATGCCAATGCAAAAAGCACGGTAAAGACTAGAGAAGTAAGGATCGATATTCGAGTTTTTAAGGTCATTCAGTTTCGCTAAGATAATATCCGTAGCCTATTTTAGTATGAATAAGTTTTGTTTCGAAATTCTTATCTATTTTCTTTCGTAAAAAATTGATGTAAACTTCAATCGTATTTAGATTGGTCTCAATATGATAATCCCAAAGTTTTTCTGAAATACTTTCTTTGCTAATCACATTTCCTTTGGCTTGAGCCAAAGTTTCCAATAGTTTAAATTCCTTTGGAGTTAACTTAATTTCTTGTCCATTTCGAATAACTTTCTTCTGACTCACAAAAATATCCAAATCGGCGATTGAAATTTTATCCGAAATCTGTTGGGGAATTTCCTTGCGACGAAGGAGGGAAGTGACTCTTGCAAAAAGCTCTTCAAAATGAAAAGGTTTTACCAGATAATCGTCGGCTCCCTTATCAAAACTAGAAAGTTTATCTTCAAGTTCGCCAAAAGCCGTGAGCATAATTATTGGAATAATTTTGTCCACTTCACGAATGGATCTGCAGACTTCAAGTCCAGAAGTTCCAGGAACATTAATGTCTAAAATTACAAGGTCATAAATTTCAGGTTTGTATTGCGAAAGCAATAAACTGCCATCGTAAAACGGTTGACAATGAAAAGACTTGCTCCTAAAAAAGGATACAATTTCTGTCGATAAAGTAAAGTCATCTTCTAGAAGCAGAATTTTCATTTTATACTATAAATTATGTTGAATTACGTAAATCCCTAGCCCCGATTGTAGCGCAAATCCTTGAGTGGGAATTTGCCTTT
>CBDUDY010000108.1:0-7885 GCA_965366055.1 uncultured bacterium | reverse complement strand
GGAATAGAATATCTCGAAGTTCCCCAAAGTTCTCTTGGTGGATTTACAACTTGGTGTATGGTCGATTTTAGTTTGTTGTTGGTGTGTCTCGAAAGCATATCTCCAACATTTATCACGAGTTCGTCTGGCTGCGCAATTGCGTCAATCCAGTCACCATTATGGTTTTGAACTTGCAATCCTCGTCCTTGCGCACCCATCAACAAGGTAATCAGATTAATATCGCCGTGAGCCGCAGCACGAATTGCATTTTTAGGTTCTTCGGTAATTGGGGGATAATGTATCGGTCTCAAAATTGAGTTTCCTTCTTTTGCATATTCATCAAAATAAAACTCATCAAGTCCTAAATGCAAAGCTAGCGCTCTTAAAACGTAAACACCTGTTTTTTCTAGCATTTGATACGCTTCTTTACCAACAACATTAAATCGTGGCAATTCTTGTACTTGGACATTCTCAGGATATTGATTTTTATATTTTGAATTTTCATCAACATACTGACCAAAATGCCAGAATTCTTTAAGATCACCTTCTTTGCGACCTTTCGCGTGCTCTTTACCAAAGGATACATAACCGCGCTGTCCGCCAATGCCAGGAATTTCATATTTTTCTTTATCTTCTTTAGATAGAGAAAAGAATTTCCGTATTTCACCATACAATTCTTCAACAAGAGGTTCGTCAAGAAAGTGCCCTTTTAAGGCTACAAAACCAATGTCTTCAAATGCTTTTCCGATTTCATTTACAAATTTTTGTTTGCGTTTCGGTTCGTCCGAAAGGAAATCACGCAGATCAACGCTAGGAATATTTTGCATATTTTTAAAATTGTTGTCACTACCCGAAGTGGCGGGCAATCCTTGTTATTACAAATATAATTAATAAATTATTAATCATATTTACTAATTTTTTATTTATCGATTTTTATATGATTGGTAGATTCTCTCATTTATATTTTCGTTACTTTTGGACTGTTTTAAACCAAATAAATTTTAGGCAAATAATGAATTTTGAAAGAGGTAATCTTAGCAATGATCAGTTATTAGATTTGTACAAAAAAATAATAAAGCCTCGTCTGATAGAGGAAAAGATGCTTATCTTAATTAGACAAGGTAAAGTTTCTAAATGGTTTTCTGGCATTGGCCAAGAAGCAATAGCTGTTGGAGTTACCGAAGCTTTAAAAAAAGACGAGTATATTTTGCCAATGCACCGAAACTTAGGTGTTTTTACAAGCAGAGATATTCCACTTTACAGACTATTTTCTCAATGGCAAGGAAAAGCGAATGGCTTTACCAAAGGTCGTGACCGCTCTTTCCATTTTGGAACTCAAGAATATAAAATTGTTGGAATGATTTCGCATTTAGGACCTCAACTTGGGGTTGCTGACGGAATAGCTCTCGCAAATAAATTAAGCGAAAACGGAAAAGTTACCGCAGTATTTACTGGAGAAGGTGCTACAAGTGAGGGAGATTTCCACGAAGCTTTGAATATCGCTTCAGTCTGGGATTTGCCGGTTTTATTTGTAATCGAAAATAATGGGTACGGACTTTCAACTCCAACCAATGAGCAATACCGTTGCGAGAATCTTGCTGATAAAGGCATAGGCTACGGAATGGAATCTCATATTATTGATGGAAATAATATTGTAGAAGTCTTTAATAAAATCTCTGCAATTACCGAGTCAATGCGCATTAATCCGCGACCAATATTGATTGAGTTTAAAACTTTTAGAATGCGTGGTCACGAAGAGGCGAGTGGTACCAAATATGTTCCACAAGAGCTGATGGATATGTGGGCAGTAAAAGATCCAGTAGAGAATTTCAAGAAATATTTATTGTCAGAAAGTATTTTGACCGATGAAATGAATGCGAAATGGCATTCTGAAATCAAAAAAGAAATAGATGACAATCTTTTGATTGCAAATAACGAAGCAGCAATCGAAGCTTCGTTGACAGAAGAATTAAATGATGTTTATAAACCATTTGACTTTGAAGAAACAAAATCGTCGGACGTAGTTGAAAATATCCGATTTATCGATGCGATTACCGCAGCTTTGAGACAGTCAATGCAGAAGTACGATAAGTTGGTGATTATGGGACAAGATATCGCTGAATATGGAGGTGCCTTCAAAATTACCGATGGCTTTGTAGCCGAATTTGGAAAAGGAAGAGTTCGCAACACCCCAATTTGCGAAAGCGCAGTAGTGTCAACAGCAATGGGACTTTCTATTGCAGGATATAAGGCAATTGTCGAAATGCAGTTTGCAGATTTCGTGTCTTCAGGCTTCAATCCAATTGTAAATTATTTGGCTAAGAATCATTACCGTTGGAATGAAAAAGCAGATGTTGTAATAAGAATGCCTTGCGGTGGAGGAACTCAGGCAGGACCTTTCCATTCACAAACAAATGAAGCTTGGTTTACAAAAACGCCAGGTCTTAAAGTAGTTTATCCAGCGTTTCCATATGATGCGAAAGGATTGTTGAATGCCGCCATTGAAGATCCGAATCCTGTGATGTTCTTTGAACATAAACAATTGTATAGGAGTATTAAACAAGATGTTCCAACAGATTATTACACCCTTCCATTAGGCAAAGCGGCAATTTTACGTGCAGGATCTGATGTTACGGTTATCTCTTTTGGAGCTGCGGTTCATTGGGCAATTGAAGCCCTTGACAAGATTGGAAATATTTCGGCCGATTTAATCGATCTTAGAAGTTTGCAGCCTTTGGATACTGAGACAATTTATGCTTCGGTTAAGAAGACTGGAAAAGTTATTATTTTGCAAGAAGACAGTATGTTTGGCGGAATTGCATCTGATTTATCTGCGATGATTATGGAAAACTGTTTTGAGTATCTTGACGCACCTGTAAAAAGAGTTGCAAGTCTTGACAGTCCGATTCCGTTTACTAAAGCTTTAGAAGATCAGTATTTGCCGAAAGGTAGATTTGAACATGAACTAAAGAATTTATTAGCTTACTAAAATAAAAACTCCGCAATTTGCGGAGTTTTTTATTTTTTGTATTTAAATTTAATTGGGTTTTTTTTTTTAGATTCTTTATTTAATTTCAATCCGTTTTACTTGCTATTTCGTACTTAACATAAATATACTTGTCAACGATGATTTCGCGAGAGGGATAGTAGTGGAAATCCTTTCTTGTGGCTTTGCGAAGCAAAAGCTACAAGAAAGATTGGGAACAAATAGCCCGACCTGAGCCACACAAAAAATTCGACCTTTACTAAAACGTCCGGGCGAAGGTCTCGCCAAAGTAAAAAAAATAGACAATTAAATAAAATTTAATATCTTAACTTTTTATAATGCTGCTTTTTAGAAGTTATCGTTAAATTTCTTTGATATCAGTACGCAAATTGTAATTTTACTTATACTTCTTTATGGTTTACATGTCTTACTATTTTAAATAAATAATGATAACCTATTCTTATGAGATTAATAATTGAGAGAAAGCAGGTGAAAATTTCACCTGATTCGACACGCGTTATAGCTAAATTCTTTTTTAATGGTGATGAACGAGCGGTGCAGTTGATAAAACAAGTGATGCAACTTTCTAAAGATGAAATTTTTGCACTAATTTCTCCTTTGCTTCAAGATTTTTCGAAAAGACATCGAAATATAACTCAAAAGCTAGAAAAGCATTTTCATAAAGTAGAACCTCAAATTAGAGCTGCCGGTTATGATCCAGAAAAATTGGATGAATATAGTAGACTTCTCATAGGATCTTATTTTACTCATGAATATTCGATAGAATCTGCCGCTTTTTTTAATCCGTCGATTGTTGAGGATATAGATCAGAGCAACCTTGAGAGAGGGCAACTTCGAGTGATAATAAGTTTTAGAGCAGTAGGAGAAGGGCACGTTTCTTCTGTGGTTTTTCGACGAGCAATCATTGATAGATATAATAATATCACGGTGTTACCTGCTGGAAAATATGTTGATGAGGCTGACAAAATTAGAAGTGTAGTTTATCAGAAGAGGCTTTTTTTGCGTAAAGCACAAGATGAGGGAATTAACGAAGATTTTTTGAAAACTGTAGATGAACGTCTGGGAAATGAGTTTGATTACGCTCAGTTGAAAGCCATTATTATTGAAGCAAAAGCTAATACAACAGACAAAAATACTCTTAGACAGTATAATTTAATCCTAGCTTTGTCCGATAGTTACCGAAGTATTACCTTCTCAAAAGATACAGATATTAGTGATCGCGTAATATTTCCTATATCAGATTTGGAAAGCAAAGGCATTGAAGATGCGAGATTTGTCAAGTTTACTTTGGAAAATGGAAGTGTCGTCTACTATGCTACTTATACGGCATTTGATGGTACTTATATTATGCCAAAATTATTGAAAACGACCGATTTTTATCATTTTAAAACTAGTCCATTGAATGGTAAAGGTGCGCAAAATAAGAATTTGGCACTTTTCCCTAGAAAAATTAATGGTAAATATGCAATGCTTTCAAGAATTGACGGATGCAATAATTATATTATGTACTCGGATACAATTCATTTGTGGGAAAATCCAATATTGATTCAGAGGCCAAAACTTCCTTGGGAGTTAGTGCAGCTCGGCAACTGCGGATCTCCAATAGAAACTAAGGATGGTTGGATTATTATCACTCATGCCGTCGGTTCAATGCGCCGCTATAGCATTAGTGCGTCATTATTAGATTTAGAAAATCCCGAAATTGAAATTGGAAGACTGTCTGAACCTTTAATTATCCCTAATCCTGAAGAGCGCGAAGGCTACGTGCCAAATGTGGTTTATTCCTGTGGATCGATAGTGCATAATGGTGAACTAATAATTCCGTACGGACTATCAGATTACAGTTCGAGTTTTGCTACCGTAAATCTAGAAGTTTTATTAGATAGACTTAAAAGTGATAAACCTTAAATTTTTATTGTTCCAATGGTAAAATGATTGTAAATGTTGCTCCCTCGACAGAATCTGACTTTGCTGAAATAACTCCGTGGTGTTTATCAATAATCTTTTTACAAATAGCCAGTCCGATGCCGGTTCCGTCATAAGTTCCTTTTGCGTGAAGTCGTTGAAATACTTCAAATATTTTGGATGCATACTCTTGGCTAAATCCTATTCCATTATCCTTTAAGGTGATTTCTAAATAATTCTGATTTTTATAAAGTTGTGCGTCATTTAAATCTTGACCATTAACTAATTTCTGCGTGATGCTGATTTGCGGTGGAATTCCTTCTTTGGCAAACTTGATAGAATTTGAAATTAGATTTACGAAAAGCTGTCGCAGTTGAAATGATATTCCATCTACATTGGGCATATTTTCGACAGAAATGCTACCATTTTTCTCTTCGAGTGTGTCGATAAAATCGCCCTGTATTTCTTCAAGTAGCTCTTGTAGATTTACTTTTTCAAAATTTTTATCAACGGCACTTGTTCTAGAATAGGTTAATAGATCCGTAATAAGATTTTTCATTCTTGCGGCAGCACTTTCGACTCTAACAAAATATGATTTTCCTCTATCAGAAAGGTTCTCATAATCTGAATCTAAAATAATACTGATAAAGGTCTGAATTTTTCTAAGAGGTTCCTGTAAATCGTGGCTTGAAATATAAGCGAATGATTCTAAATCTTGATTTGAACTTTGAAGATCAATATTAATTTCACTTAAATCCTTTGTTCTAGCATCTACAAGGCCTTCTAATGTTTCTTGAAAAGTAATTTGATCGTGAATATCGGTACTTGTACCAACCCACTGCAAAATAATACCTTTCTCGTCGCGCTGTGGTACTGCTCTGGACAACTGCCATCTATAGTCGCCATTTGCTTTCCTAAAGCGATGTTCAAAGATGAAATCTTGTCCAGTCTCAATGGATTTGGTCCATAATTTTGCGTTTTCTTCACGATCATCAGGATGTACCATGCTTAGCCAGCCATTAAGGAACAAATCCTCTTCGGTTCGGCCGGAGAAGTCAAATACTGCTTGATTAAAATAATTAAGTATTCCTTCTGGAGTTGCGGTCCAAATAAACTGCTGCATTACTGAAGCGATCGATTTAAATTGATGCTCGCTAGTTTTTAGTGCTTGTTCTTGTTTACTTCTTTCCGTTACGTCATAAGCAGATATCATAATACCATCAACTTCTCCCTCTGCATCCATTAAAGGAGCATATTCAAAATCGAAAATATACTCTTTTCTACCATCTCCCGAATCTACATAAGCAACCGCATTATTTTCACTATGGGCAAGACCGGAACTATAAACTTTATTAAGAAGTTTCGGGAATACCTGAGTTTCTAGCTCCGGAAAAATTTCTAAAAATGGTTTACCTTTTACCTCCTCCCATTCTCTCCGCCAGAAAAAGTTCAGCATTCTTTTATTTGCTAATTCAACTCTAAATTCGGGTCCTCTCAAAATAGTCTTAGCCACAGGAGATTTGTCGATAATTGTCCGAAACTTATGTTCGCTATCCTCAAGAATTTTTTTTGATGAAACTATTTTAGTGACCTCTGTACATATTACAAAAATACCGGTGATTGAATTGTCTATTTCTACAATAGGCTGACAAACAATATTGAAATATGCAGTTTGCCAAGAATTGAATCTATTTAGTTTCACCAACACTTCCTCTGCGATATATGGTATACCTGTTTCGTAAACTTTATAAACTTCATCATACACTTCTTGAGTGTCAATATCTTTAAGCACATCGGCAATTCTGCGACCCAGGATTGTATTGTCTTGATCGATAATGTTCAAATATGTTGAATTTGCATATTGAAATATTAAGTCATCACCAGTAGCAACGCAAATCCCAATTGGCATTTGTGAGATATATTCCGGTAGTTTTAAATTAAAATCCTCCAAGGTAGAGTCAGCTAATTGCCTCTTTTCAGAATACGAAAATCCTAAATTCTGCAATCTTCCTATTGTATTATGATTAGTAACTGTTGGGTCTATGGAATCAGCCGATGATTTTGAACTTTCAAGTTGGTCTGCTTTTAATACTAATATTGAATAATTTAAAACTAAATTATCAAGCAATAAATTATAATAGTCTTTATTGTCTTCAGCAGCTTGCTGATCGTGTTTCTCTAAATTTTTGATTAATTTATGAGCTGTATTAACCAATTTTTCTTTTGCCAACATCAGATCTTTATATTCTGAAAAATTTTTAATATAAGATACATCAAGATCTATCATTAAATTTTCCAGTTCTCGTACAATTAAAGATATGTCTATGTCAGATTGAATTTCGCCTATTGCTAAGGTTTTTAATCTTGTTTTTTGTTCATCCTTATTGAAATCGATACTTGACGAAGTTGGTTTTAATGTTGGCATACTATATAGGGGTGATTCTTAATATTATAAGGTTTTACTGTCAAATTACTATAGGCAAATAAAAGAGTTTTTTCCAACAGCAGAAAATTAAAGGCTACTAAAGATTTGTAATCTGTATTCTTTTAGTAATTATTTTTCTTCTTCATCAGTTAGATTGTCGTCTTTGTCACGAAAATCCATCTTTTCTGTGGGTTTTCCAGCTTTGAAATTTTCATCGTTTGTAAGCTTATCGTCGTAGTCAGTATATTTATGTTTTTGAGTGTCGCTGCGTTCATTCTCTGAATTTCTCTTGGTCGCAGCTTGGTTTCCTTTAGGACCATTACTGCTATTTTGATTTTTCATAATTATTTTTTTTAGTAGTTGGGATAAAAGTAATAAAATACTAGATTCTCTTATTTACTTAGTCTCAGATAAAGTTTATAGAATTTGCACATTACCTTGATGGGAAAAGATAAAATAAAGCTAATGTCCATTAACTGCAAGATTTACTCAACTTGCAATTATTTAAATTTAAGCTATTGAAAATTTTTCGCAGTTCGAATGTTAATGAGGCTATGCGCAATTAGTTT
>CBDUDY010000107.1:0-7933 GCA_965366055.1 uncultured bacterium | reverse complement strand
GAGGCTTTTGCCAAATAATTATCTTCCGAAATTCGCGCTTGAATGTTAATCTCAGGAGGTTGTACATATAAAAGCTGCTCGTTTTTTTCTAGAAGAATTTCGTCAAAATCACTTTGAAGTTCATCATCACACAGAAACAAATAGCTCATTTCTAATTCTGAACCTTGAATCTTAAATATCTTCTTAGGCTGAAAAAAATGTAAGTCTGAAAATCCTAAACCATCAAAATTTGCTGAACTAATTTCCTCAGTTCCATTCTTTAAGTCATAACTTAAATGGCCAAAAATATAGTCAGAAATCTTTTCTTGATACTCTTTTAATTCTTCAAATGCTTTGCTGTAATCTGTTTGAATTGAGGTAAATGCGTCTACAGCGACAATACAATCGTAACTAGAATATTTCTGAATAGAATTATTGCTATCAAGAAAAGCTATTTCACGAAATTGTTGTGCCCATTTTAATAATTGTAGTTTAAATAGGGCTGGATCTCTTAAAGTATGTGTAACAGTTTTTCTCACAAAAATGCACTTTTAAAAATTTCTTATAAAATAAAAAACCCGCAAAATACGGGTTTTTTTATTTCAATCAAATATAGGATTATTAGATATGCAAAGCTCTATTTCCTGTAGCTGCCAACGCTGCTTCTTTTATTGCTTCTGCAAAAGTAGGATGCGCGTGAGACATTCTAGAAATATCTTCAGCCGATGCTCTAAATTCCATTGCAGTTACAGCTTCAGCAATTAAATCTGCTGCTCTTGCTCCAATGATGTGAACTCCTAAAACTTCGTCAGTTTTCTCGTCTGCAAGAATTTTTACAAATCCGTCAGTATCACCACTTGCGCGTGCTCTACCTAAAGCTTTGAAAGGGAAACTTCCAACTTTATATTTTGTTCCTGATTCCTTAAGTTGCTCTTCAGTTTTACCAACTGCAGAAACTTCTGGCCAAGTGTAGACAACACCAGGAATCAAGTTATAATCGATATGTGGTTTTTGACCAGCGATAATTTCAGCAACCATTGTACCTTCTTCTTCAGCTTTGTGTGCGAGCATTGCGCCACGAACAACATCACCAATTGCATAGATATTTGGAGTTGAAGTTTGCAAATGATCGTTTACTTCAATCATTCCACGGTCTGTAACTTTTACTCCAGCATTTTCAGCTTTCAATCCATCAGTATAAGGACGACGACCTACAGATACTAAAGCGTAATCTCCTTCAAGTGTAATAGTTTCTCCTTTTGCATTTTCGGCAGTAACTTTTACTTCATCTCCATTGCGCTCAACTGCTTGAACTTTGTGAGAAACGTAAAATTTCATTCCTGCTTTTTTCAGAACCTTTGTCAATTCTTTTGACAATTGAGCATCCATTCCTGGAATAATTCTGTCAAGATATTCAACTACAGAAACTTTCGCTCCTAATCTTAAATATACTTGTCCTAATTCGATTCCAATTACACCACCACCAATGATAACAAGGTGTTTCGGCACTTCTGGAAGTTTTAAAGCTTCAGTAGAAGTTATAATTCTTTCTTTGTCAAGTTTGATAAAAGGAAGATTTGAAGGTTTTGAACCTGTAGCAATAATGATATTTTTTCCTTCGATAGTTTCAGTTGAACCGTCAGCTTTTGAAATTTCTACGTGAGTAGCATCAACAAAAGATCCCAATCCTTCAAAAACGGTGATATTATTTTTGTTCATCAAGAAATTAATTCCTCCAACAGTCTGATCAACTACCGCTTGCTTGCGGGCAACCATTTTTTCGAAATTAACCTTAAGTTCTCCTGTGATTTCAATTCCGTTTGGCTCAAAATGTTTCATTCCCTCCTCAAATAAGTGAGAAGAAGAAAGCAATGCCTTTGATGGTATACAACCTACATTAAGACAAGTACCTCCAAGTGAAGAATATTTTTCTATGATGGCAGTTTTGAAGCCTAATTGTGCACAACGAATAGCAGAAACATATCCACCCGGTCCAGAACCGATAATGACAACATCAAATGAACTCATAATTTAATTTTTATTATTTTGTTTAATAAAATTTTGAGTCGCAAAATTAAGAAATTTTGTTTGTTTAAAAGACTAATTCGGTCTTTTTATGTTGGTCAATTTTTGATGTGCTATGAAAATGTTTAGTGATCAAGGATACGTTTATAAATTTAGCGCAAGCGAAAAAATCTAAACTACAAATGCAGTAGAATTCTTTACCTCCGAAATCATAAATGTGCTATGAGTACTTCCAATGTGCTTTAAGGTAGTTAATTTAGTAACCATAAATTCACGGTATTCTTCCATATTTTTCACAAATACCTTTAAGATATAATCATAATCGCCACTTACGTGAAAACATTCGTGAACCTCATTTAGTTTTAAAACGTCGTTTTCAAAGGCAGTCAGATATTCAATAGTATGTTGCAAAAGTTTTACGTGACAGAAAACCACAAAACCTTTGTCAATTTTATTTCTATTAAGCAAAGCAACGTATTTGTCAATGATACCAAGACGTTCAAGCTTTTTTACACGCTCATAGACGGCGGTAACAGACAAATTTAGCTTTAGCGAAAGCTCTTTTGTAGTTCCTTTGCTGTCACTTTGCAAAATCATCAATAATTTTTTGTCAATTGGATCTAATGTCATAATTTTATTTCGCTATAAAAGGTTTTCTTTCGATTCAAACGTAAAGATATTTTATATTATTCAATTTTTATAGATTTAAAGTCTAAATTTTCAAACATTGGTTGACTTTATATCACCAATTAACTTCTTTTGAAGAATATTATTTATATTCTATTAAACCCTACAAACTATATATTATGAAGTTCAATCCTGCAGATAAAATTCAAGACCTACAATATTTTGGTGAATTTGGTGGTGTAAACCCATCAATTTCCGATTCTTCTACCTACACTTTCCTTTCGGCAAAAACGATGTTTGATACTTTTGAAGGAAATGCAGAAGGATGTTATTTATATTCGAGACACTCCTCTCCAAGCAATCTTTATCTTGACAAAGCTCTAGCTGCAATGGAAGGTACAGAAAGCGCAAATGTTGCTGCTTCTGGAATGGGCGCTATTACTCCTACTTTATTGCAACTTTGTGGGAATGGTGATCACATCGTTTCAAGTCGTACTATTTACGGAGGGACGTATGCTTTCTTGAAAAACTTTGCTCCAAGAATGGGAATTACAACTGCATTTGTTGACATTACAAATCTTGAAATTGTAGAAAATGCGATTACTAAGGATACAAAAGTACTTTACTGTGAAACTGTGAGCAATCCACTTCTTGAAGTTGCGGATATTGCGGGATTGTCAGCAATTGCAAAAAGACATAACTTAACTTTGGTGGTAGACAATACTTTTTCGCCGCTATCAGTTTCTCCAATTAAACTTGGAGCAGACATCGTAATTCACAGTCTTACCAAGTATATCAACGGAAGTAGCGATACTGTTGGAGGTGTAACTTGTGCTTCTAACGAATTTATTGCTTCACTAAAATGTGTAAATTCTGGCGCGAGTATGCTTTTAGGTCCAACTATGGATAGTATGAGATCTGCTAGTGTGATGAAAAATCTTAGAACACTACACCTTCGAATCAAGCAACACAGCCATAATGCACTTTATCTTGCTGAGAAATTTGAAAGAGATGGACTTAAAACTGTTTATCCAGGATTGCCAAGCCATCCAAGTCACGAATTATATAAAGGAATGATAAATCCTGAGTATGGTTTTGGAGGAATGATGACTGTAGATGCAGGAAGTCTTGAAAAAGCAAATGAATTGATGGAATTAATGCAACATAGAAATTTGGGTTACCTAGCCGTAAGTTTAGGTTTTTATAAAACATTATTTAGTGCTCCAGGAAGCTCAACTTCTTCTGAAATTCCAATGGAAGAACAAGTTGCAATGGGACTTACAGATGGCTTAATCAGATTTTCTATCGGACTTGACAATGACATCGAACGTACGTATCAAATGATGAAACAATGTATGATTGAAGTGGGAGTTCTTCAGAAAGAAGATGCTGCTACAGTTTAATAATTATCACAAATATTTTCAAATCCGCTTTCTTAAAGGCGGATTTTTTTTGATGTCTTTCAGCGAAATTTATAGTGAATTTTAACAATTCAGCACAAAATCATATTCAAAGCTGTAGAAATATAAGAGGTAATTTTTATTACATTGCAGCATAAATTTTTTTTAAATGAACGAACCAATCACAGAAAACAAGGAATTAAATATTTGGGAAGCATTAATTCCAGTTGTGGCACTTGTAGGAATGTTGGGATATAATGTTTTTGTCTTTGGAGATGAAGCATTAAGTGGAAGCAATCAATTTATTCTTTTATTAGGCGGTGGCGTTGCAGCGATAATAGGTTTTCTTAATAAAGTGACTTTTGCTAGAATGTTAGAAGAAGTTTCTGAAAATATTAAATCGAGCGCTGGTGCAATATTGATTTTATTAATGGTTGGAGCACTTGCCGGAACTTGGCTAGTAAGTGGAATTATTCCTGCCATGATTTATTATGGTCTTCAAATTCTTAGTCCAAGTGTCTTTTTGCCTGCAAGTTTAATTATTTGTTCCATAATATCAATTGCGACTGGAAGTTCTTGGACAACCTCCGCTACTGTTGGTATAGCCTTGATTGGAATTGGTGGAACGCTCGGATTTCCTCTAGGAATGGTTGCTGGAGCAGTAGTTTCAGGTGCTTATTTTGGTGATAAACTTTCGCCAATGTCAGATACTACAAATCTTGCACCGGCGATGGCGGGAACAGATCTTTTTACACATATTAGATATATGATGTATACAACGGTGCCAACTTATATTCTAACTCTAATTATTTTTATTGTTTTAGGACTTACGGTAGAAACTTCAGGAGTTGCTGATTCATCTATTCTACTTAAAAACATTCAAGAATCTTTTAATATTACTCCACTCCTATTTCTAGTTCCCGCGATTGTAATTGGTCTAATTGCCAAAAAAACCGAACCACTTGTCGCATTATTATTAGGAACGTTGTTGGCTGCGATCTTTGCGATAATTTTTCAACCTCATATTGTATTAATGCTTTCGGGTGGAACAACTATGACTATAGAAAATGCTTACAAAGGTGTTCTGAACGCAATAACGATCGAATCTGTAATTCCTACAGAAGTAGAAACTTTAAAAGATTTATTCAAATCTGGCGGAATGGAAAAAATGCTAAATACGGTTTGGCTGATTTTATGTGCCATGGTTTTTGGAGGAATTATGGATGCAATTGGTGCGCTTTCGCGAATAAGCAAATCATTACTAAGCATGGCTAAGTCTACATTTGGACTTTTTGCTGCGACCGTTGGAAGTTGTTTAGCGTTGAATATTACAGCATCAGATCAATATCTTGCAATCGTGGTTCCCGGAAAAATGTTTAGCAAAGCTTATGCTGATAAAGGTCTTGCTCCAGAAAACTTAAGTAGAACTCTTGAAGATTCAGGAACTGTAAGTTCTGTATTAATTCCGTGGAATACTTGTGGTGCTTATCACGCAAGTACCTTGGGTGTTGCAACTTTAGATTATCTTCCTTATGCTTTCTTTAATTTGATAAGCCCTGTGATGACCTTGATCTTCGCGGCGTTCAGTATTAAAATTAAATTGTTAAAGGAAAAAAAAGTCATCATCGACTAAATCTATAGTATTATAAAAAAGTATAATCGAAATTTATTATTATAGGTGAATTTTAGTGGTACTTTTGCACTAGAAAATTATTAATCAAAAATTATAAAATTATGTCATTAGTAGGTAAAAAATTTCCAAGTATTGCAGTAGACGCTATTTCTGAAATGGGTGATAACATGAAAATCAACATTTTTGAAGAAGCTACAAAGAACAATAAGAAAGTATTATTATTTTGGTACCCAAAAGATTTTACATTCGTTTGTCCTACAGAACTACATGCTTTCCAAGATGCTTTGGGAGATTTTGAAAAAAGAAATACAATTGTTATCGGTGCTTCATGCGATACAGCAGAAGTTCACTTTGCTTGGTTAAATACTGCAAAAGATAATGGTGGAATTGAAGGTGTTACTTACCCAATTCTAGCTGATACAAATAGAAATCTTTCTAATATTTTAGGAATTTTGGATATCGAATCAACAGGATATAGCGATGAAACTGATTCAGTTATGATCGAAGGTTCAAATGTTACTTACCGCGCTACATACCTTATTGATGAAACAGGTAAAATTTTCCACGAAAGTGTAAATGATATGCCACTTGGTAGAAACGTAAAAGAATATATCAGACTTATTGATGCTTATTCTCACGTACAAACTCATGGAGAAGTTTGTCCTGCAAACTGGGAAGAAGGAAAAGACGCGATGTTTGCTACAAGAGAAGGTGTTGCAACTTACCTTAGTAACTAAAAAATAAAATATTACAATATGTTAATTGAATTAAACGAAGATACTTTGGCTAACTTGGTTAGCGAAAACAATAAAGTGGTAGTTCAGTATTCTGCTAGCTGGTGTGGTAATTGTCGTATAATGAAGCCA
This sequence comes from uncultured bacterium, assembly GCA_965366055.1. GTDB lineage: Bacteria > Bacteroidota > Bacteroidia > Flavobacteriales > Flavobacteriaceae > Flavobacterium. The sequence continues at coordinate 1,403 of CBDUDY010000107.1, read as the reverse complement.
AAATTTAAAAAAATGGCTACAGAAAATGACGATATGACATTTGTAATCGTAGATGCAGAAAAATCACCAGAATCTAGAAAACTCGCTAACGTGAGCAATCTTCCAACATTTGCAACTTTCTTAAACGGAGTACTTGTAAATGAAACTCAGACAAACAAAGCTGAAATTTTGGGAGATCTTGTTACCGAAATAAAAAACAAATAGTACTATGAAACTACCTGTAATAAAGCATTTAACGCAGTTTATAGAAGATAATGATCAAGACTATTTAATCGAAACCATTGAAGTTTTGGAGGCATTAACTGAAGTTCCTTCATTGAAAGATGAAGAAATGGATGTGATAGCGGAATTAATTTCGAATATGTATGGTGCTATCGAAGTAGATAAAATGATTAAGGATGGTACTCCAAAAAAAGAAGCTCTTAACAACTTTATGAAGAGAGTTTTAGGTTCGATAGATCAGTAAGATCTAGAAACTTAGCAAAATTAAAAGGCGCTTTTTTTTAAAAGCGCCTTTTTTATGTTCAAAAATGGCTGTGATATATTTTTGATGATTCGCTTTTAGCAGTAGTCTCATCACATATATTTTTCATACTTTTGAAAATCTAAAAACTAAACAATATGGCATCTATAACCTTACACGGAAATAAAGTAAATACAATTGGATCTCTTCCAGCAGTAAATTCAGTAGCTCCTGATTTTACATTAGTTAACACAGATCTTGCTACAAAAACGCTTAAAGATTTTGCAGGAAAAAATCTTATATTAAATATCTTTCCAAGTGTTGATACTGGAGTTTGCGCAGCATCAGTTCGCGCTTTTAATCAGAAAGCAGCCAATCTTGAAAACACTGTGGTATTATGTATTTCGAAAGATTTGCCTTTTGCCCAAAAGAGATTTTGTGGTGCTGAAGGAATAGAAAATGTGACAAATTTATCAGATTTTAGAGAAGGTCAGTTTGGAAAAGATTATAATCTAACGATTACTGACGGACCAATGCAAGGTTTGCATTCTCGTGCAATTGTTATAATTAATCCAGAAGGAAAAGTAATCTACACAGAACAAATTAGTGAGATTGCTGATGAACCTAATTATGATGCTGCAATAGCTGCTATTAAATAATTTATGGAATTTCAGAAGGATACATCTTTTGTTACAGGAAGAATAAAAAGTCTGTCGTACGCCTACAAAGGAGCTTTCAAGCTTATTACTACTGAGCATAGTGTAATGGTTCAGTTTTCTATTGGACTATTACTTGTCGTCGCTGGTTTCTATTTTGGAATAACTAGAGAAGAATGGCTCATTCAGACGTTGGCAACAGGAATGGTATTAGCGGTTGAAGGATTAAATACTGCGGTCGAAAAGATGGCCGACTTTATTCACCCTGGATTTCATAAGACAAT
>CBDUDY010000106.1:0-7934 GCA_965366055.1 uncultured bacterium | reverse complement strand
CGGAGGTGGTTGGTATACCAGTTAAAGAAAGCGTTGGTGCTATTTTCTATAGTATGAAAAGCGAATTGTAATCAATAAAAATAATTTTATATAGTGACGTCCTAGCTCCAACTCCTTTGGAGGGGGTTGGGGGGAGGACGGGAGGACAAGTTTGCGGATGTTATTTACGGGATTTGTTTTAAAAGCTAGTTTTCTTTGAAGCACAGCAAAATGTTTACTACCTCGTAATTATGTTTTAAAGACAAGATATAATTATTTAAAAAAACTATTTCTAAAATGTCGTCCTAACTCCTCTTCCTTCGGAGGAATTTGGGGGTAGGATGGTCTGGAGGAGGACATGGTGACAAGTTTGTGGAGTTTGTTTACCTAATATTTTGCGCAGCATTTCATATTATTATTTACAATATTTTTTCTATAATGACGTCCTAGCTCCCTCTCCTTTGGAGAGGGCGGGGGGTGAGGATGGGTTGGGGAGAGGATGGGGTGGATTTTTTTAACAATCTTTTAAGTTCGCTTAGTTTTGTTACAGCCGAACTAACTGTATCTTTGCAGCTTATTATTTTTCAAAAATTATATGTTGAAGCAGCAAAAAGAAGAACTTATTGAACTCTTTGGACAGCATTTCGAGAATTTGTATCATTTAGCTCCACTCGGATCTAGAATATTAGGTACACTAATCGTCGACGGTTGTACCAGCGGAATTACTTTTGAAGAACTTGTCGAAAGAACCGGAGCTAGCAAAAGTTCTGTCTCTACAAACCTAAATCTTCTCTTGAAACTTGGTAAAATAAAATACCATACCGTTGCCGGAGATCGTAAGAAATACTTTCGAGCAAGTCCATTTAGCGATAGACTTACCAATTATGTCAAAATTATCAACTTCGAAAAAGAGATCATAGACAAGATGATTTCCTATCGCACAAAGACGCTTTCGTCGGTGCAGGAGCAACAAAGTCTTGATAATACCAAAGCTTATAAAGAGCATATGAGCAAAGTTGAAGAATTGATCTTGGATACGATCGAAACTTTTAAGGAAATAGAAAAAACACAATAATACATCACTTTTATATATACTTCATGAAACGATTAACACTAGCTTTTTCGACGGTTGCACTTATTATTTTGGCCTCTTGTGGCAATAAAGATAAGCAGCAACAAATGCCACCTTCCGGACCTCCAACCGTATCTGTAATCACGGTAGAGAAAACCGACGCACTTACTTATCAGAATTACGCTGCAAACTTGCAGGGTCAACAAAACGTTGAAATCAGACCGAAAGTGAATGGTTTTATTCAGAAAATTTATGTTGACGAGGGTCAAATGGTTAAGAAAGGACAGTTGTTGTTTAAACTCGAAACTGCGGTTTTAAATCAAGAAGCAAATGCAGGAAGAGCGGTTGTTAATGCGGCTCAGGTAGAAGTGGATCGTCTTAAACCACTAGTTGAACGCAAAATTATTAGTGAAGTAGTTCTAGAAACTGCAAAAGCTAAATTGGCTCAAGCTAAAAGTACTTTTAGTAGTACACAAGCAAATATTGGATACGGTACAATTGTAAGTCCAGTTGATGGAGTTATTGGAAGCATTCCTTACAAAGAGGGAAGTCTTGCCAGCGCAACTTCAGAAATGCCTTTAACAACTGTTTCTGATACTCGTAATATGAGAGCATATTTTTCTCTGAACGAAAAACAACTTTTGCAATTCAACAAGAATTTTGCAGGAGCAAACACCGCAGAAAAACTAAAAAATGTCGGAGAAATCGAATTGACACTTGTTGATAATTCTATTTACAACCAGAAAGGTACGATCGAAACTATCAATGGTAGTATGAATGCTGCAACTGGTAGTACAGAGTTTAGAGCAAAATTTGCGAATCCAGAAGGATTATTACGCAATGGAAGTAGCGGTGAAATACGCATTCCAGTTATGAGAAAAGGTATTATGCTAATTCCTCAAACTGCCGTTTTTGATGTTCAAGGAAAGCAAATGGTTTTAAAAATTGGTGCTGAAAACAAAGTGGAGTCTACATTGATTACCATTGATGGATCTGATGGAGATAACTTTATTGTTATTGATGGACTTGCTGAAGGTGATCAAATTGTGACTGCTGGAGTGACCAAATTGAGACCAGGAACACAAGTAGTTCCTGAAAATAAGAATACAAAAGAAGCAGCTGCTGCAATGCCTGCTGATTCTACTAAAACTACAAAATAAGAATTATGATTAAGATGTTTATTAATAGACCGGTCCTTTCGACGGTTATATCAATTTTGATTGTAATTCTGGGTATTCTAGGTTTCCTAGGATTGCCAGTTGAGCAATATCCCGAAATTGCACCGCCTACGGTTCAGGTTTCTGCCACTTATACTGGTGCAAATGCTGAGACAGTATTAAATAGTGTGGTGATTCCATTAGAGGAAGAAATCAATGGTGTTGAGGGAATGACTTACATGACTTCAACTGCTGCCAATGACGGTTCTGCAAAAATTTCTGTTTATTTTGACCTTAGTGTCGATCCAGATATTGCTGCAGTAAACGTTCAGAACAGAGTTGCGCGTGCTACGAGCAAATTGCCTCAAGCGGTAATTCAAACTGGGGTTACAACCGTTAAGAGTCAGTCGAGTGCTTTGATGTTCTTGGCTTTATATTCTGCAAATGATGAATACGACGAGATTTTTGTGCAGAATTATGCCAAAATTAATCTTGTTCCAAAACTTCAGCGTGTAAATGGAGTTGGGCAAATTACCGTTTTTGGAGCCAAAGATTATTCGATGAGAATATGGATTGATCCAGTAAAAATGGCGTCTTACAAAATGGTGCCTTCAGATATTCAGAATGCCCTAAGAGATCAAAACTTAGAAGCTTCGCCAGGTAAATTTGGTGAAAACGCTGATGGTGTTTACGAATATGCAATTAAATACAAAGGTCGTTTATCATCTACAAAGGAATACGAAGATATCGTAATCAAAGCTCAAGGTGATGGAAGTTACCTTCGATTGAAAGATGTTGCGACCATAGAATTAGGTGGTTTCAACTACGGAACAACCAATATGGTTCTTGGAAAACCAGGGGTTACGATTGGAGTTTTTCAAACTTCAGGATCTAACGCTAGAGATATCGTTGCAGATATCGAAAAAATTATGGACGACGCTAAGCCTACCTTCCCTAAAGGTATGGATTACAGCATCCCATTTAATACAAAAACCTTCCTTGACGCTTCGATTGATAAAGTATTGATGACTTTATTAGAAGCCTTTATCTTGGTATTTATTGTGGTTTATATCTTCTTGCAAGATTTAAGATCAACATTAATTCCAGCGATTGCAGTACCTGTATCTCTTATTGGTACAATGTTCTTTCTCCAAATGTTTGGATTCTCCATCAATATGCTTACGCTGTTTGCGATGATTCTCGCCATTGGTATTGTGGTCGATGATGCCATTGTGGTCGTCGAGGCGGTTCACGCCAAGCTCGACGCTGGAATGAAGAATGTCAAGATAGCTACTGAAACTGCGATGAGCGAAATTACGGGAGCGATTATTTCGATTACACTTGTAATGTCCGCGGTATTTATACCAGTATCATTTTTAGCAGGACCTTCGGGAGTTTTCTATAAACAGTTTGCGATTACTTTGGCAATTGCCATTTTAATTTCGGCAGTAAATGCATTGACCTTATCTCCAGCATTATGTGCGATTTTATTAAAACCACACGATGACACTAAAGAACACAAAAAGAATTTTAAAGACAGATTCTTTATCGCTTTTAATACCTCTTTTGATAATTTAAATAAAAAATACGTTCGATCTCTAGGATTGCTGATTCAGAAGAAATGGATCACACTTGTTGCTTTACTTGTATTTACAGGAGTAACAATTTTACTGTTTCAAAATACACCTTCAGGATTTATTCCTAACGAAGACCGTGGAATCATTATGTCCGATTTGACAATGCCTCCAGGAACAACAATTGAACAGACGAAAAAAGTAATCAACGAATTGGATTCTATCTTAGCTAAAATGCCTGTTGTAGAGTCACGAATCAATATTGTTGGTTTTAGTTTATTGAATGGTGTAAATGGATCTTCTTATGCGTTTTCTGTAATCAAATTAAAAGATTGGAAAGACAGAAAGAATGCCGAAGACGAAGTAGGTGCTGTAGTTGGACAATTATTTGGAAAAACCGCGCACTTTAAAGACGCCAAAATGTTATTCTTTACGCCACCTTCAGTTTCTGGATTTGGTAGTGCGGATGGTTTCGATTTAAAGTTGATGGACAAAGGTGATGATAGCTGGCAACAAGTGAGTGAGGTTTCTCAAGCGTTTCTTGCTGAACTAAATCAACGTCCAGAGATTCAATACGCAATGACAAACTTCAATGCATCTTTCCCACAATATCAATTGGATATTAATGTGGAGAAAGCGAAGAATGCTGGAATTTCTGTAAGTGATATTTTCAATACACTTCAAGGATATTACGGTGGATTGTATACCACAGATTTCAACCGTTTTGGTAAGCAATATAGAGTAATGATTCAGGCAACTCCTGAAAACCGTGCGACTCCAGAATCTATTAATATGATTTCTATTCGAAATTCTAGTAATGAAATGGTTGCAATTAGTCAGTTTGTGAATGTTACTCGTGCTTACGGACCAGAATCGGTAAGTAGATTTAACCTTTTAAAATCTGTTACTATTAATGGTAAAGCAAACGCAGGGTATAGTTCTGGAGATGCTATTAAAGCAATTCAGGAAGTAGCAGCGAAACACTTGCCAAATAATTACGAATACGAATTCTCTGGAATGTCGCGAGAAGAAATTCTTGCAGGAAATCAAGCTATTTTGGTATTTATGTTGAGTTTAATTTTCGTTTACTTCTTGCTAAGTGCTCAATACGAAAGTTATTTAGTTCCGTTCTCAGTTATACTTTCTCTTCCTGTCGGAATTGCCGGTGCAATTGGATTTGTGAAACTAGCTGGACTTGAAAACAATATTTACTTCCAAGTGGCACTTATTATGTTGATTGGTCTACTCGCCAAGAATGCGATTCTGATTGTAGAATTTGCTTTACAGCGAAGAATGCACGGAATGTCATTATTCAAATCGGCAGTTGATGGAGCGCACGCAAGGTTACGTCCTATTTTGATGACTTCTTTTGCCTTTATTCTGGGTCTTCTTCCTCTTGCTTTTGCAAATGGAGTTGGTGCCGTAGGAAATAGATCAATTGGTATGGGAGCAGTTGGAGGAATGTTGATAGGAACATTATTTGGAGTTTTCGTAATTCCAATATTGTTTGTGGTATTCCAAGGATTGCAAGAAAAAATTAGCGGTGTAAAAACTGAAAAGCAAACTGAAACGGAAGTTGAGTAATCAACTTCCTAATAAAACTTTCAAATGAAATTAAACGGAATATATAAAGGAGTAGTTGTACTAGGAGTAGCGCTCACTATGCAATCTTGTTTTGTTGCCAAGGACTATAAAAAACCTGTGGTCGATACGGACAATTTGTACAGACAAGACACTCTTAGCGCAGATAGCACTTCGATAGGAAATTTATCTTGGAAAGAATTTTTCCAAGATCCAATTCTACAAGGAACAATCGAAAAAGGATTAAAGAATAACATTGATATCAATCTTGCTATTCAGAATATTGTAGCTAGTAAAGCATATTTGGCGCAAGCCAAAGAAGGAAATCTTCCTGTAATAAATGTGGGAGCGGAATATAGCAAGCAAAGTGCTTCTAAGAATACACCACTTGGATCATTTACCTCTGGAAGTAGAGATCAGTTCTCTCTGTCTGGAAATCTTTCGTGGGAAGCTGATATTTGGGGTAAAATCCGTTCGAATACAAGAGCGAATAATGCAACTTATTTGCAGTCAATTGCTGCAAAGCAGTTTGTAGAAACTCAGATTATTGCAACGATTGCTAGTAATTATTACCAACTCATTGCGTTAGATCGTCAGTTGGAAATTACTACGACTACAATTGTAAATCGTGAAGATAGTTTCAAAACTATTCAGGCTTTAAAGGATGCTGGAAATGTGAATGAAGTTGCGGTTCAGCAAACAGAAGCACAATTGTATGCAGCTCAATTAATCGCCGAAGATCTAAAAAACCAAATTGCAATTTTAGAAAATGCTACAAGTATTTTAATTGGTCAGAAAGTTCAGGCGATAGATCGTTCAAAATCTTTCGAAACTCTGAATATCCCATCGCTTACTCTTGGTGTTCCAGCGGTAGCCTTGAGAAATAGACCAGATATCGTGGCGGCAGAATATGCGTTGATGTCAAATTTCGAACTGACAAACGTGGCAAGAAGTAGTTTTTATCCATCAATTACACTTGGTGCAAGTGCTGGATTTCAAAGTATGGAAATCAAAGATTGGTTTAGTGCAAACTCATTCTTCTCATCACTTTTGGGTGGAATAGCGCAACCTATTTTAAATAAAAGAGCCAATAGAACAAGACTTGAAGTAGCGAGAGCAAATCAAGAATCTTCTTTGCTCAATTTTCAATACAAAGTTTTGGATGCAGGAAGAGAAGTTTCGGATGCATTGCAGAATTACAAAAACGAATCTACTAAGATAACCATTAGAGACAAACAGGTTTTAGCATTGAAAAATGCCGCTGATTTCTCTGATGAATTGCTAAACTACGGAATGGCAACGTATCTAGAAGTGCTTACCGCAAAAGAGCAATCGCTTAATAGTGAATTAGCATTGATTTTAAATAAATACCAACAACAGCTAGCACTTATACAATTGTATAAATCGTTAGGTGGTGGAACAAAATAGGTTCGATTTTAATTCGAAAAATGCCATCAGGAAATTATTTTCTTGATGGCATTTTTATTTATTTCCAAGTGTTAAATGGATTGTTGCTAATATATCCATTATAATATTTTTCAACTCCTGTAACTTCTTCACCAAGCCACAATGGTTTTTTGAAAAACTCATCTTCAGCAGTTAATTCAACTTCCGCAATAACAAGACCTGCATTTTCTCTTTCAAAAACATCCACTTCGTAAGTGTGACGACCGTAGGGAATGCAATATCTCACTTTCTGAATTATTCCAGGCTCGCAGATAAAGAGTAATTTTTCAGCTTCGATTAGAGAAATTTCCTTTTCCCATTCAAATCGAGTGATCCCACTTTTATTTCCCATTCCTTTCACAGTTATATATCCTGTTTGATCGCTAATTCGAACTCTTACGGTGCGGTCAGGGTCAGAATTTAGATAACCTTGTGCAATTACTTTTTTGGTTCCGTGCTCAAGTTTAAAGTCATTTGAAGTAACTAGAAACTTACGTTCAATTTCTTGCATTATTTTGTAGGTTTTACAATTACAGAAGGGATGTGATTGTGGTTCATTACCAAAGATATTATAAATTTGCGTATGGAAGAGATGAATGTCGAGCGAAAAATTATTCACGTTGATATGGATGCATTTTATGCATCGGTAGAGCAGATGGACAATCCCGAATTGCGTGGCAAGGCATTGGCGGTTGGCGGAAATGAAAATCGTGGAGTTGTAGCTGCCGCAAGTTACGAAGCTCGTAAGTTTGGCGTCCGTAGTGCTCTCAGCTCGGTTCTTGCCAAGAAATACTGTCCAGATTTGATTTTTGTAAAGCCGCGATTTGAACGCTATAAAGAAATCTCCCAACAGATACGCGCGATTTTTTACGATTACACAGATTTGGTAGAGCCGTTGTCGCTTGACGAAGCCTATCTTGATGTCACTTACAATAAGAAGAATAATCCTAGTGCGTCGCTTATCGCCAAAGAAATTCGGGATCGGATTTTTACCGAAGTTGGACTTCCAGCCTCGGCGGGAATTTCCTGTAATAAATTTATCGCCAAAATTGCTTCGGATTTTAATAAGCCAAATGGTCAGAAAACCGTTCCGCCCGAGGAAGTAGAAAGTTTTGTCGAAGTGCT
>CBDUDY010000105.1:0-7972 GCA_965366055.1 uncultured bacterium | reverse complement strand
GCGGGAAAGAGCGACCAACGGAAGCTCCTTTCCTGCCCCTGCTACGGCAAATGCCCGCGCCGGATTGTAGAGAATAGCGGGAATAGCTGCCAAAAAATAAAAATAATGAAATAAAACAAGCTGACGTAGGAAACCTCTTTGCGAAATTTATAATGCAGAATGCTCCTTCATAATTTCTCGCAACATTATAAAAAAAAACAAAATTCTACTGCAAGCAAAAATTGCCAAGGGAAAAATTTGGGCATAAAAAAACCGCCTAACTTACGTTAAGCGGTTTCACAATTTGGAGCCGGCGGAGGGACTCGAACCCACGACCTGCTGATTACAAATCAGCTGCTCTAGCCAACTGAGCTACGCTGGCGACTCAAAATTCTGGTGCAAATATAAGAAGCTTTTTGAGTTCTCCAAAACATTTTTCACCTTTTTTCTGAAATATTTTTATTGCAGATTGTTGATTTTAGTAACCAATTGGTTTGCAACTACTTCTAAATCTTGATTGATTTTTTTGAAGTGCTCTTTTTTGTTTTCAACCTTTTTTGCATTCACTTGTACGATCAATTGATCGAAAGCAGCGATTGCTTCATCGATTAAAGCGTTTGAAGATTCAGTTGGATGACCAGCTGTAGCCATTTCCCACATATATACTGCTTCGATGATATCTCCTAAAACGTAATTGATGTCTTTCTTTAAATTCTTAACGTTTGCCATTTTATTTTAATTTTTATTTGCGTGCAAAAGTACACTAATTCTTTCTATAAAACTATGAAATATAAATTTCTAACAAGGATGCTTTGCCAATGAGCTTGAAATCGACCATATTGGCAGGAATTAAAACGGTATCGCCTTTCTTATAATGATAGCTATCTGAATGGTATCTGATTTGGAAACTTCCCTCGACACACATATAAACCTTGAAACACTCGCCTTCGTGGTAGACAACCATTTCTCCATCAAGAGGAATTATATTCGTGGTGAAAAACGGACTTTGTACCAGCGCATTGCTCTGATTCTCGATTGTTACGTACCGTACTTGGGCGTCTGAAGCTTTATAATTTATGGCATCTAGCGCTAAGTCTGTATGTAAATCACGGGCTTTGCCGTTCTTATCTTTTCTATTCCAATCGTAGACTCTATAGGTAATATCCGAAGATTGTTGAATTTCTGCAAGGAAAACGCCTGCTCTAATTGCGTGGACAGTTCCAGTTTCTAAAAAGAAAACATCACCTTTCTGAACTTTTACTTCGTTGAGAAGTGGCAGCAAATCTTTTTTCTCAAGTGCATCAATATAGGTTTGTCTATCGGTATCTTCATTGAAACCCACAACTAACTCGGCATCCGCATCTGCCTGCATAATATACCACATCTCCGTCTTGCCCAAACATCCATGGCGCTCGAGAGCAAGTTCATTATTGGGATGCACCTGAATTGACAGGTCTTCATTAGCGTCAATAAATTTGAAAAGAAGCGGAAAAGTAGTGCCAAAACTGCAGCAAACTTCACTTCCTAAAATGTCTTGTGGGAATTCTTTGATAAGATCTACTATGGTTCGGCCTTTGTAAACGCCATTTGAAATAATACTCTCAGATCCTTCTACTGCCGATAATTCCCAGCTCTCACCGATATTATCCTGTGCGAAATCCTTCTGTAATAATGAATTTAATTTCTCTCCACCCCAAATTTTTTCTTTCAAAATGGGAATAAATTGTAATGGATATATGGTTGCTTTCATAGAGTATGTTTTATTTCCCTGCATAAAACACAGAATTTCTTGCGGTTTCATGGAGAGTAATTTCCAAATCGAGATTAGATCTTAATCTTGCTCTAAGTTTATTCCAAATTACTACAACGATATTTTCTGCCGTAGGATTGAGATCAGCGAACTCCGGCACATCCAAATTTAGATTTTTGTGGTCAAAGGGTTTTTCTACTTCTTCTTCTATCAAATCTGCTAGGTGCTTGATGTCCATAACGTATCCTGTTTCAGGATCTATTTCACCAATTACGCTAACCATAATATCATAATTATGACCGTGAAAGTTGGGATTGTTGCATTTTCCAAAAACCTGCTCGTTTTTCTCGTCAGACCAATCCTTGCGATGTAATCGATGGGCGGCGTTGAAGTGGGCTTTTCTACTTACTGTAACTTTCATTGTGCTGGTATATTATAATTGTCTGTTATTTAAAAAGATCTAAAAAATTCTTATAGCTTTTTATTTTCTTCTAAATAATGATCAAATTTTTGAAAAATAATTTTAAACCATTCGGTATATAATTCGGGAGAATTTCTAATATCGTTCTTGATATCCGCGGTACTCATCCATTTCCAAGATGCAACCTCATCTTCATTGATTAGTGGTTCTTGATTTGAATAACCGATCATCACATGGTCTAATTCATGTTCTGTAAGTCCATTATCAAAAGGTGCTTTGTAAATAAAGTGAAAAAGTTCTTTAATATCTGTCACAAAACCCATCTCTTCCTGTAATCTCCGCGTTCCAGCCTGAATATTGCTTTCTCCTACTCGTTGATGACTGCAGCATGTATTAGTCCACAAAAGTGGCGAATGATATTTATGTGCTGCTCGCTGTTGAAGCATCACCTCATTTTTATCGTTTAAAATAAAAATTGAAAATGCTCTGTGCAAAACTGCTTTCTCATGCGCTTCAAGTTTAGGCATTGTACCTACTTGCTCATCATTTTCATTAACCAAAATAACTTCTTCTTCTTTCATAGTACTATTATAGCAGTTTCAAAATTACAAAAAAGTATCACAAAACATAGGATATTAAGAAATTGGCAACAGTTTAATTTCTTTATGACGAAAGGCTCTCCGCTATTTTGAGGGCACACTTCTCACCGTCAATGGCTGCCGAAATTATTCCGCCTGCATATCCTGCACCTTCGGCACAAGGATAGAGTCCTTTAATTTGCAAATGCTCATAACTTATTGGATCTCTGGGAATACGAACTGGCGATGATGTTCTAGATTCTGGAGCATGTAAAATTGCTTCGTTCGTAAGATATCCTTTCATCGATTTTCCGAATTCTCTAAATCCTTGTCGCATAACTTCTGTAATAAACCCAGGAAATACTTCTCCAAGTTCAACAGATGTTGTACCGGGAACGTAGGAAGTTTTGGGAATTGACGACGAAACAGTTGTTGTGGTAAAATCGACCATTCTTTGGGCTGGAACATTCTGAGTTTTTCCTGCCAAAGCCCAAGCACTTTGTTCAATGCTTTTCTGGAAATGCATTCCTGCCAAAGCACCGAATTTTTGAAATGGTTTAAAATCTTCTAACGTTAATTCGACTACTATTCCTGAATTTGCCGTTGGCTGATCACGTCTTGATGGTGACCATCCGTTAGTAACGACTTCGCCGGGACTCGTTGCGCAAGGTGCGATAACTCCACCTGGACACATACAGAAAGAGTACATTCCTCTGCCGTTAACTTGCTTTACAATTGTATAAGGTGCTGGAGGCAAATAATCTCCGCGGAAATCACAATTATATTGAATACTGTCTATTAATTCCTGAGGATGTTCAGCTCGAACGCCTAAAGCAAATGGCTTGGCTTCTATAAAAATCTGTTTTCTATCCAGCAATTCATAAATATCTCTTGCAGAATGTCCCGTTGCGAGAATCAGTTTTGACGCTTCGACAATAGTTCCATCGTGAATTTTTACTCCTTGAACTTCATTATTTTTTACGATAATATCCACTACTCGAGTTTCGAACATTACGATTCCTCCATATTCTATAATCTTCTCACGAATATCGGCAATGATTTTTGGAAGTTTGTTGGTTCCGATATGTGGATGTGCATCTACAAGAATATCGTCAGGTGCACCAAAGGCAACAAAAAGCTTCAAAATTCTGTCAACATCTCCTCGCTTTTTCGATCTAGTATAAAGTTTACCGTCAGAATAGGTTCCTGCTCCACCTTCGCCGAAGCAATAATTGGAATCTTCATCTACAATATGTTCGATATTCAGAGCCTTGAGATCGCGACGTCTAGCCCGCACATCTTTTCCACGTTCAATGACAACGGGTTTTAAACCAAGTTCGATTAGTTGCAAAGCAGCAAATAGTCCTGCAGGGCCTGCTCCTATTACCAATACTTCTTGAGCATTGCTGACATCTTTATACTGCGGAAGTTGGAACTCTTCTTCATTTATAGGTTCTCCTTCTAAATAAATTCGAAGTTTGAGATTTATTTTCACAGATTTTTGCCTTGCATCTACTGATTTTTTGACAATTACAATCTTTGCAATGTCTGAAAGACTGATACGCAATTGTTTGCTAACCGTATTTCGTAGCAATTCGTCAGTAGCAGCAATTTCGGGGGTTACTTGTAAAAGAAGTTCTTGTGGCATATCAAAATTTTGGCAAAAATAGTTATTTGATTTTACTTTTCTCTTCAAAAGCACGCAAAGCAAATGATGCTAGCCAATGTTCACCCTCATAGTTTCCATCTACTACTGATGGTAATGAAAATTGAAGGTGGTAATCTGCTAGTTTTTTAAGATGCGCAAACTCTTTTGGATACTGTTGTATAAGATAATAGAAATTCCAAGCACGGCTAAAATTCAAACCATCAAGATGTACCAAATGACCATCCGTTCTATCTGAAACTTTGGCTACTTCCCATTTAAAATTTTTAGAAAATAATTGAGGTGTGAATTTCTTTAGCCATTTTAAAAATTCGCCTTTCGGCAAAATACGTTGCATTATAGCGATCTCTTCCATGCACGGAGACAGAAAATCAGTTCCGCTTGGCTCCCAATTCATTGGACATTTTTGATCTGAGAGAAATAGTCTTTTAGAATTTTCAGCTAAAATCTTTTTGAAAGATTCATTCCGAGAATATTCTGCATAATCCCAAGCCATTGTTAGTCCAAAAGCGGTGCTACTATGTGTTCCGACGCGTACTGGATATAAAAGTTTTGGTAAAAATTCTGTATATCTTTCTATAAATAAATTTGTAAGTGGTCGTAGATTTTGAGCCAATTCTTTTGCATAATCTTCTTTTGAAGATTCTAATTCCAATTGTAACTTTAACAACCAAGTCCAGCCATACATACGCTCAAAAGATTTCTCGTGTTTTTTAGAAACATATAGAATTTCTTGGTCGATATTTTCTTTAGACAAATTGACTTTCAATTTTTCGATAATTTCTTCTTTGTTCTGAAGATTTGGAAAATTATTAAGAAGATGAACTAAACTCCAATGTCCGTGAACAGATGAATGCCAATCAAAACAACCATAGAAAGCAGGATGCAACTGTTTTGGCGATTGAATTTCTGTACTATCAATAAGGTATTGACTTAATTTGTTTGGATATTCTTGTTGCAAACATTTGATAGGAAGTGATGCCAAATGATTGGCTTGTTGAATAGTTAGAACCTGTGCCGAAGCTGAAATGGAAACTAAAAGGATAAAAGCAGCAACAATTTTCATAAAGTGGTTTTTTACAAATTTTATAAAACTTAGTTTTGTACTAAAATAGTAGTACAATGTCAAGAAATATAAAACTGATTTGGGATTTTAGAGGAATGGACGCCGCAAAAATTGCTGAACATCACGAGATTCATCTTAAAGAATATGTTGCAATGAAAAATCTTGATTGCTCCATTACTGGACATACATCTTTTGGCGATATGCACAGCATAGCATTTATGGTAGTTAAAGAGCCTGACATGATTTCTGTTCGCGATGCGTTACGTCCACAACGGGGAGAAGTTTACGAAATGTAAGTTCTAAAAAAATGTCTAGTTTGCTACTTCACTTATAAATTTGATTCGCATCAGTCGCAATTCGAGTGTATCAAAATCCCCATCAAATTCTTTGAGGGCTTCTTCGATATTATCTGATTGCGATTCCATAAAGTAATCGTGAATTTCTTGCTGCTGATCATCATCAAGCATTTCGTCTATCCAATATTTAATATTTAGCTTGGTTCCTGAATATACAATCTGCTCCATCTCTTTGATGAGCGAATCCATATTCATTTTTTTAGCGGAAGCTATATCATCTAAAGACAGTTTCCTGTCAATGTTTTGAATAATATAAAGCTTATTTACTGAATTTGCTCCTGTAGAACGCACTACAAGGTCATCTTGTCGGCTAATATTATTTTCGTCAACGTGAGTTCTTATAAGCTGCGCGAAATCTGAACCGTACTTTTTGGCTTTGCTTTCTCCTACTCCATGCACATTTGCAATTTCCTCGATACTGATGGGATATTTTAATGCCATGTCTTCAAGTGAAGGGTCTTGAAACACCACGAATGGCGGTACTCCTAGTTTTTTCGCAACCTTTTTACGAAGATCTTTTAGCAAAATCATCAATTCTTCGTCTATTACTCCGCTACCTTTTGCAGCGGACACGATTGCTTCGTCACTACTATCACTATATTCATGATCTTCGGACATCATAAAAGACTCTGGATTTTCTATAAAATCTAAACCTTTTTTGGTGATTTTTACAATTCCATAGGTTTCAATGTCTTTTGAAAGATATCCTGCAACCAAAACTTGTCGCAGCAATGCCATCCAATAGCGTTCATCTTGATCTTTACCACAACCAAAATAGGATTGAATATCTGTGCGATGCGCTTTGATAGTTGCATTTACACGACCAATTAGTGTAAACACAATTCCTTTGGATTTATATAAGTGTTTAGTCGCTTTTACTATTTCTAGCAATTTTACCGCATTATCTTTTGCTTCAATTTTTGCTTTTGGATTGCGCACATTATCATCCATGTCAGCACCATCGCCCGTTTCTGAGTCAAAGGATTCACCAAAGTAGTGGAGTAAAAATTTACGTCTTGACATCGACGTTTCGGCGTAAGCCACAACTTCCTGAAGAAGTGCAGAGCCTATTTCCTGTTCAGCAATTGGCTTACCTGAAAGAAATTTTTCTAATTTTTCAACATCTTTATAAGAATAATATGCAATACAATGCCCTTCTCCTCCATCTCGCCCGGCTCTACCAGTTTCCTGATAGTAACTTTCTAGCGATTTCGGAATATCGTGGTGAATTACAAAACGCACATCGGGCTTGTCAATTCCCATCCCGAAGGCGATTGTCGCAACAACCACATCCACATCTTCCATAAGAAACATGTCTTGATGACGCGCTCTTGTTTTGGCATCTAATCCAGCGTGGTATGGAACAGCACTAATTCCGTTCACTTGCAAGACATTGGCTATTTCTTCCACTTTCTTGCGACTCAGGCAGTAAATAATTCCCGATTTGCCTTTGCGCTGTTTGATGAACCGAATAATATCCGACTCGATATTTTTTGTTTTGGGACGAACTTCATAGAATAAATTTGGTCTATTAAAGGACGCTTTAAAAGTAGTAGCATCGACCATATCAAGATTTTTCAAGATATCTTCCTGCACCTTTGGAGTGGCAGTAGCCGTTAGACCTATTACTGGCACATTGCCTAGTTGTTTTATAATATTTTTTAGATTGCGATATTCAGGTCTAAAATCATGTCCCCATTCTGAAATACAGTGCGCTTCGTCAATTGCTACAAAGGATATTGTTACGGTTTTAAAAAACTGAACGTACTCTTCTTTTGTAAGTGATTCTGGCGCTACGTAAAGTAACTTTGTAAGTCCAGATGTTATATCTGCTTTTACTTGGGCAATTTCAGTTTTTGTCAATGAAGAGTTTAGCACATGTGCAATTCCCGCCTCTGTAGACAAGCTTCGGATGGCGTCAACTTGATTTTTCATCAAGGCTATCAAAGGAGAAACTACTATTGCTGTACCTTCAAGCATTAAGGCTGGAAGCTGATAACAGAGGGATTTTCCGCCGCCCGTAGGCATAATAACAAAGGTGTTATTTTTGGCGAGTAAACTATTTATTACTGCCTCTTGTAAGCCCTTGAATTGGGAGAAGCCAAAATGTTTTTTTAATTCCTTGAAGATGTCAATTTGGGTTGAATTCATTCTGT
>CBDUDY010000104.1:0-8072 GCA_965366055.1 uncultured bacterium | reverse complement strand
GGAAGTTCTGTTGTAACAGATAGAGCAAAAGAAATTTTAGGTAAAGTAGCTAAAGTTGTAAAAGACAAGCCAACATTTGAGTGTATGGTTGAAGGACACACAGATAATGTGCCTTTTATCAGCAACGGCGTTTTACTTGACAACTGGGACTTAAGTGTTAAGCGTGCTACTTCTATCGTTAGAGTACTTACTAAAGATCATAACGTAGATCCTAGACAATTAATCGCTGCAGGTCGTGGAGAATTTATTCCATTAGTTGAAAACAATACTGCAGAAAATAGATCAATCAATAGAAGAACAAGAATTGTTGTTATGCCTAAGATTGACGAGTTTTATAATATGATTGAAAAAGAAATGAAAAAATTAAGTAAGTAATATTCTTAATTTTATATATCAAAATGCTGCAATTTTATAATTGCAGCATTTTTTTTTATAGCTATCTTTAAAATTCTCCTCCTATTTCGACCCTTTATTTCAGTTAAATTAAAGCAATGGAAAATTCTAAAAAGAATATAATCTATACTATCGGCCATTCTACCCGAGATATCGAAGAATTTCTGCTTATGCTAAATAACTTCAGGATCGAATGTCTTGTTGACGTTAGAAGGTTTCCATCTTCAAGAAAATTTCCAGCTTATAATCAAGATAATTTGCGCGAAACTTTAAAAAATATTGGGATCGAATACGTACATATCGAAGCTTTGGGTGGCAGAAGAAGCGCTCTCAAAAATTCGCCTAATTCTATATGGCATCATCCTTCATTTCGCGGATATGCCGATTATATGGAAACTCCTGAATTTGAGCAAGCTATAAGGGAATTACAATTAATTTCCACTACAAAAGTAACCGCAATTATGTGCTCTGAAGCAGTTTTTTGGCGCTGCCATAGATCGATGATTTCAGATTTTCTAAAGTCGGAATCTTACGAAGTATTACATATAATGAGTCCCACAAAACTTACTGAGCATCCTTACACGGCGCCTGCTCATATAGTAGATGGAAAATTAACCTACCATGAAGTAGATACAAAAGATTAGACTACTTGCAAAGCTGCTATCAGCGCATCGATGTCTTCTTTAGTATTTTGATACGAAAATGAAATTCTAATACTCGGTTTTTTTAATTCTTCAGCATCCAGAATCTCAGCTAAAACGTGCGATGATTTTGTACTTCCCGACTGACAAGCACTTCCTCTAGAAACTGCAATCCCCTTCATGTCAAGAGAAAACAATAACATCGAAGCTTTATCGGCAGATAATGGCAAACGAACATTTAGAATAGTGTGAAAAGTTTCGAAGTTTTCAAAATCAATTATTTCGTTTTCTCCATTTATTTTCGTTCCTGGAAAATTATCAATTAATTTCTCAACTGCATATTTTTTAAGATCCGAAACATGCTCAATTTCTTCTCTCATATTTTGACAACTAATATCGAGTGCCTTTGCCATTCCTATAATATTATGAACAGATTCTGTCCCGGCACGTAATCCCTTTTCCTGAGCTCCTCCAAAAATCATAGGATTTATGGCAGTTCCTTTTCGTACAAACAGAAATCCGACACCTTTTGGACCGTGAAATTTATGCGCACTCGCAGCGAAAAAATCAATATTGATTTCTGAGAAATTTAGATCCATTTTTCCTATGGACTGCACGGTGTCAGAATGGAAATAAGCGTTATACTGTTTGCAAATTTTTCCAACTAATTCCAAGTCAATCATCGATCCACTTTCGTTATTCACGTGCATTAAACTAACCAAGGTTTTCTTAGCATCCGAAAGCAATTCCGAAAGATGTGAAATGTCAATTGACCCATTCTTTTTCAATTTCACATACGCTATTTCTATTTTAAATTCTTGGTGAAGATGATCCAACGTGTGTAGTACAGCATGATGTTCAGTTCGTGCACTAATAATGCGCTCAACTTTCAAGGTCTTTACAGCTTCGGTAAGAGCCCAATTATCGGCCTCTGTCCCACCCGAGCAAAAAATAATTTCCTGAGAACTTACTCTAAGATTTTTCGCAATCGATTTTCGAGCCATTTCCAAAGCGCTCTTTGAATGACGACCTAAACTATAAACAGATGATGGATTTCCGTAATTATTTAAAAGCGACTCACAAATTTCCGCTACTACTTCGGGTCTTACTGCAGTAGTTGCAGCATTATCAAGATATACTGTATTCATTTTGCAAATGTACGAATCTTACATAATATCTCGCGCCTTCACATTCTTTAGCTTGTTGCGAAAAAAAAATCCTATTTTTGTTTTAAATAAAAAAAATCCATGAAAAAGCTCTTAATTCTTGCAATCATTACAATATTTGCCACAGGTTGTGATGACGGAATAATAAAAGTTGAAAATCTCGATTTCACAGACGCAACAACACAAACTTGCGGAAATCTTGTCTATAAATTAAATGATAATGAGGCGCTACTTATTTCGTTGCCAGAAGAAGTTTATGATCAAGCTTTTGCAAATACACCCACCGAAACTGGATTGCCTACAACAATAGAAATCAATACTACTAATCGCGTTTTATACAGATTCTACGATGGACCAGTAACTTCGGCAACAATTTGCAGCGCAATTCCACCTATTAACCCTCAACCTCAAGAAGAATGGATTGGCATTTCTGGGTTTATGCAAGTTACCACAACGGCAATATTAGAACCAAATCCCGACTTTGCTGGAGGCCAAAATATAACCGCTTATAAACACCAAATAACTTTTAAAAATATAACATTTGAGAAAGCAGGTGGAAATCAGTTTTACGACACTTTCGTTTTTGGAGTATTCCAAAAAGCAGCGCAACCTATCTCATTTGTCTTTGACGAAAATCTTGAAAAATGCAGCGGAAGTAATCTAATTTATAATATCGCCGGAGCATCTGCATTCACTTTAAAAATTGACCCAAACTTACTTCAAAACCAAGTTACGGAGTTAAATCAGCCACGTGTTGGATATTTAGGTACTCAAAATGTGTTAGAATACAAAAAGTTTGCATCCGTCGTTACGGCAGATTATTTCTGCGGAGCACCTTTCCCAACTACGCCAGCAATTTTAGAATCTTACGTTGGTCTTGACGGCGTTGAGAATTTGAGCGGAATTATAGAGGTGACAACAACTACAAACGGAACAGGATTTCTACACGAAATTCATCTAAAGAAAGTAACTCTTCAAAGCACTTTGGGCGTATCCTTTCTACTGGCCAATGACTACAATTACGGTCAGCTGATTGTAAATTAAAGTTATAATTAAAGTAAAAAAGCGCAACAGTTTGATACTATTGCGCTTTTTTTTATGAAATTTTGTGTAGTAATTAATGCAATTTTAGATAGGCCTTTTGATGTTTATCACCTCAAATAAAATGATTGTCTTTTTTATTTGAGCGAGACCTTCGCCAGAAGATTTTCTGTAAAGAAGAAATATTCGTGTGGCTAAGGTCGGGATATTCGTTCCCAATCTTTGCTGTAGCTTTTGATCACAAATCCACAGCAAAGGATCTGCTTCATCCCTTCGCTTCTATCCTTCTCGCATATCATCCGCAGTCAATAATTTAGCGGCCAATAATTGATACTATACAAGTTGCCAAATAAATTTATAGGTAATTAAACAGTTATTTATGAAGTAAATCCTTGCGAGAAATACTATTATTTATATTGATAATTTACATTGTAAGATGACGCATAGCCTTCATCATCTATAGAAATTACAGTAGCATTTACAGGATAATTTTCATTGTCGTAAATATAATTAACGTTAATTGTACCTATTTCTTGATTTGAACTATCTTTAATTACTGCTGCTGTAGGATTATAGACTGGTAATAGTTTTTTTGCCATAATGACTTCTGCTGGAGTATAAAACTGTAATCTCACATCATATAAAACAGCAATAATTCCTGCAGCATCAAGTGTGTGATAAAAAGTAAACGGCTTAGTATCATAGGTTAAATGCGCCGTATGAATTACTTGATTGCCGTAATAATCTACACCATACAACTCTAAAATCGTTGGATTACCCTTCCCATCGTAGGCGAGTACATTTCCAATTTCGTAAGCGGCGTGGATTTCATTAATAATTTCACTAGTCATAAAATTTTCTCCACCTCCAGAAACTTTCTTTAATCTACCATCATCAAAATATGAAAAATATTTGGTGTCGTTATCATTTGAAGCGGATACCACCTTACCCTCATTATTATAAGAAATCGTGGAAATAGAGGTTTCCCCATTCCCTTGCGTTGTAATTTTTGAGATGTATTTTTTTGCAACATTTCCGTTGGCATCATTAAAGCCATCATCATTGCTACTACAAGCGGTAACAAACATTCCAAAACACACAAATACAGCAACATTTTTTGCCAATTTTAAATTTAGCCGAGTAATTTTTGATTTCATACTTAATTGTTTTATGTTAATTTAAATTCAATAATATTTTATAAAAGTTAAATTAACAATATTATACTACTAAATCAAGAAGAAAATCAAATAAATTTTTAAAATTACATCATATGTTTAATAGGTTACTTATTCTGCTTAATAATTACTTCAGTAGCACCTACGCCATATTTTTGGTAATTTGCATCTTTAAAATCAATATTATCATATCGGCCAAGCATAAAATCCAATTCAGATTTCAAAATACCTTCTCCTACGCCGTGGATAAAAATTATTTTTGGAATTCTGTTTCGGATCGCAAATTCGACATGTCTTTTTGCAGTCTCTGACTGCATTGTTAGAATGTCATAATTAGAAAGTCCTCTCCAATTCTTTACTAGTTTCTCAATATGCAAATCAAATTCTGGTGGTGGAATTTCGCCCTTCGTCTTTTTCTCTTTTACGAAACTTCTAGCCTTTGGAATTTCCTTTTGCTGCAAAATTGAATCTGTATTAAAACGTCCTATTTCATTTTTAAAATCGCTGCTATCGGCCATTTTAATTAACTCTCTTTCACTAAAAGTAATCGTGAAACCATCAACAGTTTCAACGGTGATTCCATTGCTATTAAAGCCTGTAACCACGCCATTCATATCTTCGTCTAGGGCCGAAACTTTATCGCCAATACTAAAGTTCTTCATCTTCTTCAGGTTGATTTTTACTAGGAGTTTTTGAACTTAATCGCATCATTCCAAACATAAATACTACAAAAGCAATTATCATAATATAAGGATTGGAATCTTCCTTTGATTGCTCGTAAAAAGCAATGAATATCGCCGCAATCATTAATAATGGAATTATAAACTTCATAGATTTATATTTGATCTGCCAAAAATAGCAAACTTTCCGTTGCCTTCTTCTGTACTTTACGATTTATAATAATTATTTCGATACTATTAAGAGAAGAAACTTTTTAAATTTCGAACAAAATCAATGCTTTTTTGTAATCTTGTAGGTATGAAAATAGAAGCAGAAGATCTTATGTTACCATGCATGAATAAGCAATTCTTTGGAATTGATTGTCCTGGATGTGGAACTCAACGTGCAGCTGCCCTCTTATTACAGGGCGACTTCGCCGCTGCCTTTGCAATGTTTCCTGCAATATACTCAACAATTCTACTTTTTATATTATTAGGATTGCATTTTCTAGACAAACGACATAGCTATCAAAAAATAATTATAGTAGTAGCAATAATAAATGCCGTCATTATGATATTTTCATATATTTACAAAATGACTAACCTCTAATAAATAATAAAATCTACTATGGAAAAAAGAAATTTACCTAATGCTACCGCAGTATTAGTGTTGGGAATCGTATCAATACTTAGTTGTTGCTGCTACGGAATTGTTGGGCTTATATTTGGAATAGTTGCTTTGTTCCTAGCTCAAAAAGACATGAAACTTTATAAAGAAAATCCAGAACTTTATTTAAACTTCTCAAATCTTAACGTAGGCCGAATTCTTGCAATTATTGGAGTGGTATTAAGTGCAGTATATCTTATTATAACTGTTTATATGTACCTAGTAGTTGGAGAAGCTGGCATGATGGAAATGATGGAAAACCTGAAGTTGAAAATGGAACAACAACAGTTAGATAATTAATATAAAAAAAGGGATTTCAAATTGAAATCCCTTTTTTATTTTATCGTTGCGATCTTTTTCGCATTTTCATATTTATAAATTCTACTCCGAGAGAGAATGCTATTGCAAAATAGAGGTAGCCTTTTGGAACAGCTCCAACATCTTGACCCCATAATTCGGCGTTAGACAAATGCATACTTTCTGTAAGCAACATAAAGCCAATCAAGATAAGAAAAGCCAATCCTAAAATCTGAATTGATGGGTTTTCATTTACAAAATTTCCGACTGGAACCGCAAACAGCATCATGACTCCTACAGAGATTACTACTGCAATAATCATAATATAAAGCGCTCCTTCTACTCCATTTGTCATCCCTACAGCAGTCAAAATTGAATCAACTGAAAATATTAAGTCAATTAATAAAATCTGAGCAATCACATTCGAAAACGATTTTGTTCTTGCTTTTCCAAGGGACATTTCTTCTTCGCCCTTATGATCTACTTTCTCTCTAATCTCATTGGTACTTTTGTAAATCAAAAATAATCCTCCTAATAGTAGAACAATAGCTTGCCCGCTAAATCCAGCACTAAACCATCCCCAATCTACTGAGAAGAATGGTGCTTTCATTGCCACAAGAAGTGAAATTCCAAAAAGCAACGCAATTCTCATAAACATTGCCAAGAATAATCCAATTCTGGTAGCGCGTTTTCTTTCTTCTTCTGGAAGTTTTCCGGTAACGATAGAAATGAAAATGATATTATCTATTCCTAAGATAATTTCGAGAAAAGTCAATGTGAGCAACGCAATCCACGCATCGGGATTCAAAAATATTTCCATCTATTCTAGTTGAGTTTAGTTACTGTTCCTTTTTGCTTAGCATCAGATCCCACGATATTAAATTCAAAAGTGTAGGAATCTTTTGTAGTCGACAGAATTTTCATTGCCACCGCTTTTTTCTCTTCCATATTTTTTGGATTCAATTTCTGAAGAACATATTCACAATCATTTGTCCAACGTACTGAGGAAGTATCAGTTTTGCCGTTGTAAGTTTCTATTTCTAGATTTTCTGTACGTTCAAATAAAGTAGTTTCAACTTTACCATTTACAGTATGTTCAAATTTAAATTTACCAGTTTTAAAATCGGTGCAATTACGCTCGATTTCGTAGCAAGAAAACACAGTTGGCACTAAGAGCAGCAAAAAATACTTTTTCATTATAGATTTATAAAATATTAAAGGTTGAAATATAAATTCCTAAACAATCTTGATATCATATTTATACAAAAGTCCCGGCAATCCTTCTTTAGAAAATTTTGCTTTTTTAAGCATATTCGCTTCTGGATCAATCGTAAAATTTTGAGCAGATGTTAAGGACGCTTCTTTTAGAATGGTATTCTGAAAAATCGCGCCTTGCAAATTGCTGTCGTCAAAAATAGCTTTTGTAAGGTCAGCCGAAGTAAAATTAACTTCTCTTAAAGAAGAATTTATAAATTTAGCCTTGTGTATCTTCTTATTATTGAAAGATGCATAGTCAACATTGCAGCTATTGAAGTCTACTGCGAACAAAAAGTCGTCACATTCCTGAAACTGAACTCCCAATAATTTGCAGTTTTCAAAGTGAACTTGTTTTAAACTCGTTCCTCTCAAGTTAAGATTTGAAAGGTTGCAATCATAAAATTCACAATCTAAAAATGTATTTGACGAAAAATCGGAATTACTAAAATCGCAGTTTTTAAAAATACAGCCATCAAATTCTCGATTGTTGACGCGTTGATCCGCAAAAATTACTTTTTCAAAAGTCTTGTGAACATTGATAAAATCTCTCATATTTTCTAATCGGTCATACTATTTACAATCGTTTTTACGCCCATAAACATCAAAACAACGGCCGAAAAACAAAACACAATTCCCACAGCCAAAACTAGGTAATGCCAGTTGGTTTGCGAATTCATAAACGCATTATAAATAATTACTGGGCCAGTAAAAATTAGCGGAAGTGCAAATAGCAAGTATTTAATTCCTTTGTTTAAAATATCTTTATCTGTTGGCAT
>CBDUDY010000103.1:0-8094 GCA_965366055.1 uncultured bacterium | reverse complement strand
AAAGATTTGAGCGGATTTTGCAATCAGACTTATTGCCTTTTCCTGTGAAAATAGGAGGTAGTGTCGATAGAATTGAACTTCGAAATAACGTTGTTCGAATTATAGATTATAAAACAGGAAAAGTATTAGGTCCGAATTTGAGTTTAAAAAGTTGGGAGAATTTGGTTTTAGATATCAAAAACGATAAGATTATTCAAGTTTTAGCCTACGCATTTACTTTTGAGCCCTTTCTGAATGGGCGAATAATGGAAGCGGGAGTTATTTCGTTCAAAAACATGAAAAGTGGCTTTCTACCTTTCAAAATTAAAGAAGGGAAGGCGGAAACTCAGATCGTCACCTCCGAAATTTTAGAAAACTATAAAGAACAACTAGTTCAATTGTTACTTGAGATTCTCAACAAAGAGATTCCGTTTGAGGAGAAAGAGGTTAAAGCTTTTTAAAGTATTGCAACAATAATTCACAGAGTTCGTCTCGATTTTCTATCGGCGTCATGTGTCCGTCAGGAAAACTAAATAAACTAGCTCTAGTGCCTTCTACTTGAGTCGCAGTATTGGTATAGTTGAGTACAGTATCTTGAATTCCCAAGATTAATGAAATAGGATAGGGCCCGAAGTGCAAAAGTACTTCGCGGTCCTTTCTTATTTTCATGCCTTCAAGAGTGGCAACAATGCCTTGTAATGAAGTTTTTAAGGCCTGTTCTTTTACATGTTCAATTTCATTTTTTAATTTGTGCTGATTTTCGAGGCTGAATAAATTTGCGACTGCCATTCTGATAAAGGCGTCGTGGTTGTATTTTACCGCTCTTATTGCGCGATCACGGTTCAATTTTCGCTCCTCACTATCGGCCGAAGCACTTGAGTTGATCAGAATTAAAGATCGAACATTGTCGGGGAATAATTCGGCGAAAGCCAAACCCACATAACCGCCCATAGAATGGCCAACAAGAATTGATTTTCTGATTCGCAAGTGAGTCAAAATAGTCTGAACTACCTTGGCATTTTCTTCCATAGAATGTACATAGCCTAAGCTTTCGCTATTGCCATGTCCTAACAAATCGACCGTTATTACTCGGTATTTCGTTGTATATTCTGCAACATAATGATTCCACATCGCCTTGTTTTCTAGGAAGCCATGAAGGAAAACTACAACTGTTCCTTTGCCTGAATCGGTATAACTTATCTTAGTATTCTTGTAGAGGATCGTTTGCAAAAGCTTGTTTTTTAAATTGAAAAAGGTTTGAAAAGTGAGTCTTATAATTCACTTTTCAAACCTAATTGTTGTTTTTGAATAATTCTTAACTGTTCATCAAATCTTCAATTTCTTCTATCAAGATCGGAATATTAGCCATTAAATTTAATGGTGCGCCACTTTCTTGAATAACTAAATTGTCTTCAAGTCTAATTCCGAAACCTTCCTCAGGAATGTAAATACCTGGCTCAACCGTAAAAACCATATTTGCTTGCATTGGCTCAGTCAGAATTCCATAATCGTGAGTGTCTAATCCCATATGATGAGAAGTACCGTGCATAAAATATTTTTTGTATGCTGGCCAAGCTGGATCTTCATTTTGTACATCTGCTTTGTCAAGTAATCCCAAACCTAATAATTCAGAAGTCATAATCTTTCCAACTTCTTCATGGTATTGTTTCCAATCTGTTCCTGGTATAAGCATCTTTTGTGCTTCTTCTTTTACGCGATTTACAGCGTTGTAAACCTCTTTTTGACGTGCCGAATATCTTCCCGAAACTGGAATTGTACGAGACATATCACTAGAATAATTTGCATATTCTGCCGCAACATCAAAAAGAATTAAATCGCCCGCTTTACATTCTTGATTGTTCTCGATATAATGCAACACATTCGCATTGTTTCCCGAAGCGATAATTGGAGTATATGCAAAACCTTTTGATCTATTTCTGATGAATTCATGTATAAATTCAGCTTCAATCTCGTATTCTGTAACTCCTGGTTTTACAAAAGGAAGAATTCTTCTGAATCCTTTTTCGGTAATATTGCAAGCGTGCTGAATAAGATCTAATTCTTCCTGTTCTTTAACTGAACGAAGACGTTGTAGGATAGGGTTGCTTTTTGCAACTTGATGCGCTGGATATTGCTCTTTCCACCATTTTACGAAACGCGCTTCACGAGTTTCAGTTTCGATGGTTGCGCGGTAATGCTCGTTGGTATTGATGTAAATTGTATCTGCAAAAGACATCAATTCTTTTAGCGTTTTTGGAAAATCTTGAAGCCAAATAACAGTTTTGATTCCTGAAGTTTCAAAAGCTTTTTCTTTGGTTAGTTTTTCGCCTTCCCAAATTGCTATTAGTTCGCTAGTCTCTTTCAAAAAAAGAATTTCGCGCTGATGTTCGTAAGGAGCGTCTGGAAATAATAGTAAGATACTTTCCTCTTGATCTACACCAGAAAGATAAAAGATGTCTCTGTGTTGCGCAAAAGGCAATGTGCTATCAGCAGAAACCGGGTAAATATCATTTGAATTAAATACCGCAATACTGTTCTTTTTCATCTGAGCGACGAACTTTTTGCGATTTTTAATAAATAAATTTCGGTCTATTGGAGTGTATTTCATGATATTGGATTTTGTAAGTGTCTATTGGTAAAATTAAAGACTTTAGAGCAGACTGCCACAAGGATTAAGGTAAAATTGCAATTTGTGAGTAATTACTTTTTAAATTCATTATAAATTACCGTTTTTGTTGTCCTGAGAGGCATTTATAGCTTATTTTTGTATGATTTTAAAAAACTTTTTAACTTATGGCGAAATCCGCAATATTAAAGTCTTCCATTACAAAGAAGTATTGGATGGCTTTTACAGGTTTATTTCTTTGCATCTTTCTTCTTGGACACTTGGCAGGAAACTTGCAATTGATTTTTGGTGATGCATTACAGTTTAATCAGTATGCGCTGTTTATGACTACAAACCCTGCAGTCAAAATTCTTTCTTATCTAACTTATGCTTCGCTTTTATTTCATGCGATAGATGGTATTTTACTTACTATCCAAAATAAGAAAGCACGACCTATTGCTTATGCAAACAACAAGCCAGAGGCTAACTCTCGCTGGGCATCTCGCAACATGGCGATATTAGGAAGTTTGATTCTTATTTTTATTGTTTTGCACATGAAAACGTTTTGGGCAGTAATGCACTTTGACGAGAAAATTCCATTGCAAACCACTATGATTGATGTTCAGCCAGGAATGCCTGCGCAAGAATTTTACTTAACAACAACTGGAAGCTATATGCCGATAGGGAATGTTGAAGTTCGCAATGTTACTGAATTCTTCGATCCAGCTGCAAAAGTAAAAATTGCTGAAGGATACAAAGATTTGTACAAAATTACAGTTGACTTCTTTAAAGATCCAGAGTACGGACTTGTATACACAATTCTGTATGTTTTGTCTATGGCTGTCTTAGCTTTTCACCTTTTGCACGGTTTTGCAAGTGCGTTCCAATCAATTGGAATTAACAGCGCAAAATACAAACCTACTATTAGAGTTGTAGGTAAACTCTTTGCGGTGATTGTGCCGTTATTATTCGCAATCATTCCTTTATACATTCATTTCTTTCTAAAAGCATAAATATATATGGCATTAGATTCTAAAGTACCAAATAACAACGGTCCATTATCTGAGATGTGGACTGATTATAAAGATCATATTAACTTAGTGAATCCTGCAAACAAACGTAATATCGACGTTATCGTAGTAGGAACTGGATTAGCTGGTGGTTCTGCCGCTGCTACTCTTGCTGAACTTGGTTATAACGTAAAAGCATTTTGTTTCCAAGACTCTCCTCGTCGTGCGCACTCAATTGCTGCACAAGGTGGTATCAATGCTGCGAAGAATTATCAAGGAGATGGCGATTCAACTTACAGATTGTTTTACGATACTGTAAAAGGTGGAGATTACCGCTCTAGAGAAGCAAACGTTTACCGTCTAGCAGAAGTTTCTACTAATATTATCGATCAATGTGTTGCTCAAGGAGTTCCATTGGCAAGAGAATATGGTGGACTTTTGGACAACCGTTCATTTGGAGGTGCTC
The DNA here is from genome assembly GCA_965366055.1 of uncultured bacterium. GTDB lineage: Bacteria > Bacteroidota > Bacteroidia > Flavobacteriales > Flavobacteriaceae > Flavobacterium. Next base: position 4,034 of record CBDUDY010000103.1, on the reverse strand, counting down.
TTGTTTCAAGAACATTCTATGCAAAAGGACAAACTGGACAACAATTACTTCTAGGTGCTTATTCTGCAATGAACAGACAGATAGGTCGTGGAAAAATTAAAATGTACAACCGTCACGAGATGCTAGATTTAGTTATCGTAGATGGTAAAGCTCGTGGAATTATCGCTCGTAACCTTATTACTGGTGAAATCGAAAGACATTCTGCTCACGCTGTAGTTGTAGGTTCTGGTGGATACGGGAACGTATTTTTCCTTTCTACAAATGCAATGGGAAGTAATGCAACTGCGGCTTGGAAGATTCACAAAAAAGGTGCTTTCTTCGCAAACCCTTGTTACACACAAATTCACCCAACTTGTATTCCTGTTTCTGGAGATACTCAATCAAAATTAACTTTGATGTCTGAGTCTCTTCGTAATGACGGAAGAATCTGGGTTCCTAAAAATATAGAAGATGCAGTAGCAATTAGAGAAGGTCGCAAAAAAGCGATTGATCTTAGCGAAGCAGAAAGAGATTATTACTTAGAAAGAAGATATCCAGCTTTTGGTAACCTTGTTCCTCGTGATGTTGCATCTCGTGCAGCAAAAGAGCGTTGTGACGCTGGTTACGGAGTTAATAAAACAGGACAAGCCGTTTACCTTGATTTTGCAGCAGCAATTCAACGTTACGGAAAAGAAAAAGCATACGTAAAAGGAATTGAACATACAGCTACTCCAGAGCAAATTATTGAAATGGGTACTGCAGTAGTTGCGGACAAATACGGTAACCTTTTCCAAATGTATGAGAAAATCGTTGATGAGAATCCATACGTTACACCAATGAAAATTTTCCCAGCAGTTCACTACACAATGGGTGGAACATGGGTAGATTACAACTTGATGACAACTATTCCTGGATGTTTCTCAATTGGAGAATCAAACTTCTCTGATCACGGAGCAAACAGACTTGGAGCATCTGCATTGATGCAAGGTTTGGCTGATGGATATTTTGTACTTCCTTATACAATCGGAGCTTACTTAGCACCAGATATTAAGACAGGTCCAATTCCAACAAATACTCCTGAATTTGATGCTGCTGAAAATAACGTAAGAACTCAATTAGAGCGTTTCGTTAACAATAAAGGAATCCACTCTGTAGATTATTTCCACAGAATTTTGGGTAAAATCATGTGGGACAAAGTAGGAATGGCTAGAAATGCTCAAGGTCTAAATGAAGCAATCAATGAGATTTCTGAACTACGTGAGCGTTTTTACAAAGAAGTTATGGTTCCTGGAACACTTAACAGCTTTAACCAAGAATTAGAAAAAGCAATGCGTGTGGCAGATTTCCTTGAATTAGGAGAGCTTTTCGCAAAAGATGCTTTACACAGAAACGAATCTTGTGGAGGTCACTTTAGAGAAGAGTACCAAACTCCAGAAGGAGAAGCACAGCGTGACGACGAAAATTTTGCTTATGTAGCAGCTTGGGAATACACAGGAAAACCTTCTGATGCCATTTTACATAAGGAAGAATTGAAGTTTGAGAATATTAAACTAGTTCAACGTAGCTACAAGTAAAAAGCAATTTCTAAAAAGAATACTCGAACAAACCGTCACATGTTGACACCAAGTTTGCAAAGGTTATAAAAAATAGTATCATGAAACTCACATTAAAAATATGGCGTCAAAAAAACGCCCAAGATAAAGGAGCGTTGGTCGATTATCCACTAGATGGTATTTCAGAAGACATGTCTTTCTTAGAAATGCTTGATGTTCTTAACGACGGGCTTATCAATAAAGGAGACGAACCAGTTGCATTTGACCACGATTGTCGCGAAGGAATTTGCGGAATGTGTTCATTGTACATCAATGGTGAAGCTCACGGACCAGACAGAGGTGTTACAACTTGTCAGCTACACATGAGAATGTTTAAAGATGGTGATACAATCTACATCGAACCATTCCGTGCAAAAGCATTCCCAGTAATCAAAGATTTAGTTGTAGATAGAAGCGCTTTTGATAGAGTACAACACGCAGGTGGATTTATATCTGTTGGTACTTCTGGAAAAACAGTAGACGCAAATAGTATTCCTATCAACAAGCAAGATGCTGATACAGCATTTGATAACGCAACTTGTATTGGTTGTGGTGCTTGTGTAGCAAGTTGTAAAAATGCTTCTGCAATGCTATTCGTATCTGCAAAAGTATCTCAGTTTGCTCTGTTGCCGCAAGGTAAAGTGGAAGCAGCAGACCGTGTAAAAAATATGGTGGCTCAAATGGATGCTGAAGGTTTTGGTAACTGTACCAACACTGGAGCGTGCGAAGTTGAGTGTCCAAAAGGAATTACACTTGAAGCTATTGCTAGAATGAACAGAGAATTCTTTGTTGCAAATTTCTAAGACAATTTCAGTTTTATACAAAAGGCGTTCAGTTTTCTGAGCGCCTTTTCTTTTTAAGAAATTTTCAGAATTCACGATTTTTGCTGAATTCATGATTCTCTTTTGGGCGAGACCTTCGCCACAACGACTTCTGCAATTAAGAATTTAGAATCTTTCTAATTTTCATTAGATATTTACCTAGGCTCAGGTCGGGCTTTCCACTATATCTTTGCTGCTAGAAGTTTTTCGGTCAAAGTCAGAATTGGGTTAAGCAGCAAAGGATGCCGTTGCAATCCCTCTCGCAAACTTCGTGAGACAACAACTAATTCAGAATTGTTGAAATTCAGACCACCAATCAATTCTCCACTACACCAAACCTTTTTCAAAAGCTACTCGTACCAAGCCGGCACTATTTTTTACCGCAAGTTTCTGCATCAAGTTGCTCCGATGTGATTCAACCGTTTTAACGCTTACAAAGATCTTTTCGGCAATTTCTTCGGTAGTAAATTCTTTGATTATTAATTCCAAAACTTCCTTCTCACGAACGGTCAACTTCGGAATAAATAGAGTCGAGCTATTACTATGTCCTATCGATTCATTAAGCAGGATCTTACGAATGTTTTCTTGCAAATAGCGTTCTCCTTTCAAAACGGTTTCTATAGCTAATACAAGCTCATTTCTACCTGTGTTTTTTAAAAGATAGCCAACTGCGCCATTCTTCATCATCTGTTTTATAAAGGAAACATCTTCATAATTAGTTAGTGCGATAATCTTCAACTTCGGAAACTTCTGCATCAAATCTTTACATGCTACGATGCCATTTCCATCGGGCAGATTGATGTCCAACAGCAAAACGTCAATTTTATCCGCCAATTGAAATATAGTATCGGCAATCGTTCCAAACGACTGCGAAACTATAATTTCCTTATTGGATTTTAGCATCATTCGAATGCCTTCTATCACAATAGGATGATCATCGGTAATGGCTATTGCTATCATCTTTTAATGAATTTAAGTCAATTGAAATGTGATACGAACTCCCTTTGTCATTGCTGTCGATTTCCAAATTGGCATTTAAAAAATCGACTCTTGAATAAATATTCTTCAATCCAAGTCCTGTTTTTTCTTCATGAACTTTAAAGCCAATTCCGTTATCCTCAACCGTAATAAACAATTCACTTTCGTGGAAATTTAGCTGGACAAGTGCCGTAGTTGCCTTGGAATGTTTGGTAATATTATTAATCAACTCCTGAATAATTCGATAAATAACCGTTTCCGTCTTCTTGTCCAAAACATTAGAATTTCCAAAATGTTGTAGCTCTATATTTAGCGGAAGCGAAAAATTAATCTTTTCACAATACTCATTCAGCGTTTCAACCAAGCCAAAATCGAGAATCGACGTTGGAATCAAGTTATGAGAAATACTTCTCACTTGCGAGCAGGCGCTATCAATCATCGAAATAGTCTGAGACAGATTTTCACGATTTTCAGCATTCATCGGTGCATCTTCCAATGATGACAATCGATATTTGATTGCGGATAAATCACCATTTAAACCATCATGTAATTCTTGAGCAACTCGTTTTCGTTCTTTTTCTTCTCCGTCGATTAGAGCTTCAAGATTTGAAATTTCCCGATCCTGCTTTAAGTTTTTAATCTCTTTGTTTTTCAAAGCTCTTAC
>CBDUDY010000102.1:0-8154 GCA_965366055.1 uncultured bacterium | reverse complement strand
AAATATTTTTTTAAAATTCATTTGACTACCGCAATGCAATAGTTTTGCCACTTTAAAATGCGTGCCAAATTGTCATTTAAAACTAGCAATCGCATATTTGATAAAAAAATATTGATAAATTGACAGAGAAAATTAATCAAACTTTAGAATTTAAATTCTCAATACCTATAAAGCTCAGTTTGAAAGAAGATCTTTTAAAGCTTCCTCAACTTCGTTAAATCTGAATTTGTATCCCTCCGAGATTATTTTTGAAGCATCAACTTTCTGACTATCATAAAGTAATGAAGTCATTTCGCCAACAAAAGGCTTAATCATGAATTCAGGTATATTTGGTAGAAGAATTCTTTTGCCCAATTGTGACGCAATTGAGTGTACAAGTTTTGTATTTGTCACAGGTTGCGGTGCCACAACATTATATATTCCACTTAGCTTATTTGCCAAAGCAAAATAATAAATTTTTATAGCATCATCTATATGAATCCACGATTGCCATTGATTACCACTCCCAAAAGCAGCACCAGCGCCCATCGATATCGGTTTAATAAGTTTCTGTAGTGCTACACTTTCCTTTGCTAGCACCAAACCCGTTCTCAGATAACAAGTTTCAATTCCAATCTTATTAAAAAGTCGAACGCTGTTTTCCCATTTCTCCACAACATTTCCTAAGAAATCATCCGCATAATCTGTAAAATTCTCATCATAATTCTCATCCATACTTGAAGGATAAACCGAAATGCCGGAGGCTGTAATAATCTGTTTTACTTGATGTGGATTTTCTTTAAGTGTTTTGTAAAGTAGATTACCAGATAGCACTCTACTCTGCAGAATTTCTTGTTTATAAGATGATGACCATTTTTTTGCAATTGTGGCTCCAGCCAAATGTATGATAGCATCAACACCTATAAATGCACTTTCGTCAATAAAACACTGCTCCGGATTCCAATAAAAACCTTGGAAACTAGGCATACTTTTGATTTTATTTTTATCTGTAGTAAAGTAATTAATATGAATTCCGTGGGATAATAAAAGATTCGACAGATGAGTCCCAATCAGTCCTGTCGCTCCGGTAATTAATACTTTCATATTGAAGTGATTTCCTAATTTATAAATTGAGGCTAACGCTAAGCTACAACGAGTTCACTCCAATAAAATGCATTTTACAGCATTTTTAACTTTCAGAATATTTAGTCTTTTACTCCTTTTAATTTTATGCTCCATTCAAAAACCATTTGTGCAACAACATCACCTTGCTGATTAATTCCTTGAGAATGCAAATTGAGAATCTGCCCTTCTCTTGTGGTAATTGCGGCGGAAATTGCAGCTGCAACTTCTTCTCCTTCACTACACGTAAAACTGATATCGCCCTTCGCTTTTTTCAGAAAATCCATCTTGCAATTGGTTACTAGCATGGAGATATTATGTCCACTTTTCTGTAATTCTTTCATCACAAGTACACCTGTACTCAATTCTGCGGCCATCGCCTGTACTGCAAAATAAATTGAATTAAATGGATTTTTATTGATCCAGGTTTCTCTAATCTTCACAACGCAGATTTTATCATTTACCTCGTGGACCCGCACACGGCACAGAAAAGCAGATGGTAGTTTCATTAGTAAAAACCAATTGATATTTGAAATAGATATTTTCATATTACATATTTGACTACAAGATAACAAAATAAGCGAAACTGTTATTTGTTAATTTAAAGTTAATATTTAGTACTCTGCAAAACACAGTACTGTCCTTTAGCTATATATTTGCATAAGACAATATCAAACTATACCCACCATGAAAAAAAATAATCAAAATGTCGTTGCGTTTTTCACGCACCTTAGTGGACTTTTTCAATATGCTTTTCCGCTTTTCAGTATTCTAATTCCGCTAATAATTTGGAGTACGGCAGATACTAGATTAATTGTAAAAAAACATGCTGCCGAAGTTTTCAATTTTCAGTTAAGTGTTTTAATCTACAGTATTGTATTGGCAATGTTAGCTATTCCATTTCTGGTTTATGGCTTCGGAACCTTTTTTACTTGGGATGAAATAATTACAGGCGCAGATGTTGATTTTAGCAATTTCTCGAATGCAATTGTGCCACTAACTTTCGGATTTGTTTTTTTAGGAATTTTTGCTTTGGCTAAAACCGCAGAATTCTTTCTAATAATCTACGCCGCTATTGTTGCAGCACGAGGAGGATTTTTTAATTATCCCGTGTGCATCAAATTTATAAATTCATCTGAAAATTCAGTTTTAGATTTTGAAAATGTTACCACTCACTAAGAAAATATTAATATGAAAATGCCTTACAAATGAATATAGAAAATACAAAAGCGCAGATGCGTAAGGGAGTTTTGGAGTTTTGCATTTTATCAGTTCTTAAAAAAAATGATGCTTATACTTCTGAAATACTCGAAACCTTAAAAAACGCAAAATTACTAGTAGTTGAAGGCACAATTTATCCTCTTCTTACAAGATTAAAAAATGACGGATTACTCAACTACCGCTGGGAAGAGTCAACATCAGGACCTCCAAGAAAATACTATGGATTAACCGAAACCGGAGAAATTTTTCTTAAAGAATTAGGAAGTACTTGGACAGAATTATCAGACGCAGTAAATATTATAACCTTACAAAATAACAGTCATGAATAAAACAATAAACATCAACCTGGGCGGACTCTCTTTTCACATTGATGAAGATGCTTACCAAAAATTGTCTCGTTATTTTGAGGCTATCAAAAGATCTCTTTCAAAGTCTGGCAGTCAAGATGAGATAATTCGAGATATCGAAATTAGAATTGCGGAATTATTTAGCGAATCGCAGACAGCTCAAAATCAAGTAATTTCTATCCTGCAAGTAGATAAAATGATTGGAATTATGGGGCAACCTGAGGATTACCGTATTGACGATGAGCCAGAGGAAACATTTACTTCTTATCAGTCTGCCAAACCATACAGAAAGCTATACAGAGATACTGAACATGGTATGATTGGTGGAGTTTCTGCAGGTCTGGCAAATTACTTCGGATTAGATGTAGTTTGGATTCGTATTTTGTTCGCTGTTGTCGTTATTGCAGGAATCGGTACTGGAGCCGTTATATACCTTATTCTTTGGATTGTAACACCTGCGGCAATTACAACCGCTGAAAAATTAGAGATGACGGGACAAGCAGTAAATATTTCGAACATTGAGCGGAAGGTTCGTGAAGAATTTGACAATGTTTCCAACAGAATTAAAAACATTGATTATGACGAGATGGGAAAGCAGTTCAAAACTGGTGGTACGCGCGTAGCTGACAACTTTGGAGGAGCTATGCTTTCTATCATCAATGTGCTAGCAAAAGTTTTAGGAGCGTTTATCCTTTTTATTGCCGCATCTACATTAATAGGACTACTGATTGGATTAATTACTATGGGAAGCAGCAGTTTTGTAAATTTCCCTTGGTATGATTATGCTGAGTTTGCAAACTACACAAGTTTTCCGCTTTGGACAATTAGTATACTAACTTTTCTAGCCGTAGGAATTCCGTTTATTTTCCTCTTCATATTAGGAATAAAGTTAGTTGCTCCAACGGTTAAAGCAATAAATCCCGTACTAAAATATGTACTTCTCACCTTGTGGTTGTTAAGCGTTGCGGCTCTTATTTTTATGGGAGTTCAACAAAGTTCGGCTGTAGCTTACGACGGTAAAACTTCGACCAAAGAAATTCTGAATATTGCCGTAAATGATACTTTAAAAGTAAAATTTAGATACAATGATTTATATTCTAATAATTTAGATTCGGAATCAGATTTTAAAATAACGAGAGACGAAAAGAATCAGAAAGTAATTTATTCTAATGATGTAGAGATAGTCATTGCAACTACAGATCAGCCGCAAGCCTATTTGCAAATTGAGAAAAAAGCATCTGGCGCATCTTATCAAGAAGCTCGAAATGCATCTGAAAAGATCTCTTATAAGTTTGAACTTCAAAATAACACTTTGATTTTGGACAATTATTTTATCTACAGCGTGGCGAATAAATTTCGAAATGAAAAAGTAAAATTATATCTTTATTTGCCTGAAAATCAAATCTTAGCTCCTGATAGTTCAATGAAAAATTACGATGATTCTGATCAGAATGTTTTCGACGCAGATTACTCGACAATATCATTTTACAAAGTGAAAAATAATTCTTTGCAATGCATCAGTTGTGATACCTATAAAGTGAATGAAATGAATTTAAATATAACTGACACAATTTCTACAAAAAAAGTAGATTCGCTTGACGCAGCAAACAACGTAAAGAAAAGAACAAGAAAGTATTCGTACCGATATAACTCCAACTAAAAACCAACCATTATGCAACGAATTTTATTACACCTCTCCAAAGTAATCTTGCTAGCAGCAACATTATTTATGATGTCCTGCGGCAACACGCAGATTAGTGAAAACCTTAATAACTCAAAAGCAACCACCGAAGTTCTTGACGTAACGGCAGATTTTGATAAAATAAGAGTAAGTCAAAATATTGAAGTTGAACTTACGCAAGGGCCAGTAAAATCTTTTGACATCATTGCCAGTGACGAAGCTCGAAAGAATTTGGAAATAGAAGTTGAAAACGGCGAAGTATCGATAGGTTTTTTAAAGAATAGTATGTTTCGCAACAGCTCGAAAGTAAAAATAATTATTACAAATCCCAATATTTCCAGCCTTTCAACTTCTAGTAGTGCGAAGATTATTGGTATGAATACTATTAAGAGCAAAAATCTAACCTTAAAAAGTAGCAGTGGATCAGAAATGGAACTTTCTGTTGATACCGATGAAGTTGAGATTACTTGCAGCAGCGGAAGTTCAATAGAAATAAAGGGAAATTCGAAAATAGTGTCTGCAAATAGTTCCAGCGGAAGTAGTATTGAAGCAGGAGATCTATCAGCCGCAGCAGCTATTGGTAATTCCAGCAGTGGAAGTTCTATAGAATTCGGAATTATCAAAAGTCTTGACGCAACTTCTTCAAGCGGGAGCTCTATTGAATATAAAGGTACTCCTCAAATTATTCAGCAAAAAGCAACTTCTGGCAGTTCAATTGGTAAAAATTAAAGAAATACCCAAAAAATATCATATTTTTTAAAGAAAACTTGATTTGTTTTTGAATTGCAGGAAAAAATAAACTACTTTCATTTCCAATTCAACATCGTCGAAAATAATCTAATCAACTTTCTATCGTACTGACTTTGGAACAAGTAAAAAATAAAATAAAGTGGGCGGTCCGAAGGCATCCAGTACTGTATTATATGCGGTTTGCGCTGATTTGCGAAAATATTTCTCCGGAGATCGATGACAAGAATTGCTTTAACTCTATCAATGAAAAGAAACATATTGCCCCATTATTCAAAACTACTTTTAATAAAATAGAATTAAAAGATGAGACAGATCTACAAAATTCTCTTACTATTGCAAAATTTTTAACGCAAAAAATCGTCGGAGGTCCAGGCTTAGGTCTTTCTTCCGATGCTGCTTTGCAAAAAATGCTCACAGGTAAAGGGGGCGTCTGTAGTGATTTCTCTCAAATTTACAATGTTTTTTGCTTGATGGCAGGTATAAAAGTTCGAGAATATGGTGTTGTCGAGAAATTCTATAACCCCAAATTTGGACATACCTTTAACGAAATTTACTGCAAAGATTTGCAAAAGTGGGTCATGGTAGATGTGGGGAAAGGCATTTATTATAATGATCAATTAACTGGAAATGCACTCTCAGCGGCAGAGTTATTCCTACAATTGCGCAACAATAAAAAACCTGAAGTTAGCTACTTTATTACAAAAAAAGAAAATTGCAGTCGTATAGAACAAATTTATAACGCAGAGAGCATTCCATTTCTTATAACGAATTATTGTAATAAGACTTACGATTATTACTTTAATAAGTATCAGGACAAAGTTCCTGGATTTTTAATAAACTTCTGGCTAATTGTACTGAGAAAGAATTTTAAATTTTCATTTATGCTCGACGATTACAAGAAATTTTTCTGATGTAATTGTCCACAAATAAATGATATATTTGTATTAAACTTCTTAGAACTATGACCAAAGTTTGCTCAACATTTATTTTTCTACTCTTTATAACAAATGTTTTTGCGCAGAAAATAAAGGGATCTCGAGCTGTAACAATATCTCCAAGAGAGATCGCCGCTTTTGAAACAATTGAAGTTGATAATAGCTTTGATATTTTCCTTATTTATGGAGAAAGTTGCGCTATAGAAATTGAAGCAGACGACAATTTGCACGATCTGATCAAAACAGACTTGAGTGCAGGCAACTTACGTATTTCCAGTTCGCAAGATATTGGCAGTTATAAAAAACTTAGTTTAAAAATAACTTACACAAGCGATCTTAAAATAATAACTTGTAATGACGATAGTAGCGTAACAGCATTACAAGACATTGTTTTGGCAGATTTCACTTTCAAAAATTCGGGATCTTCAAAAATTTACGCAGTTGTAAGAGCTCCTATATTTAATATGATAAGTAGTGGAAAAGCGAAAGCAGAATTAAATTTAACTTCCGAAAAGTCTACAATTCAGTTATCAAAAAACGCTACCCTTAAGGCACTAATTTCTTCAAAGGAAATGAAATTTGATATGTATGATAAATCTTCTGCTGAAGTTGAAGGAGATATTAATAATCTGACCTTGAGAGTAGATCATACCTCAAGATTTGCAGGGAAAAACCTAACCGCTATATACGCTAACATTATCGCCGAAGGATCCTCAAATACTAGCATTCACATCACTACCAAAGTAAAAATCGAAGCATCAGCCAAATCAGAATTGGAGTTTTACGGAGACCCTAAATTCGAAATCGTGAAGTTTTTAGATTCCGCCAAGCTTAGTAAGAAACCACTATAGATAGGAATTAGATAAAAATAATAAAGCCGTTTAAACCTCTATACTATACCCAAAAGTTTAAACGAATTTATAATTAATTTTAATAATAATGAGCTCGATATCCTTATTAGACTCATTATGTTTAAATTTGATTTGATTCTGTCGTTAGTATAATTATTTATAAATTTATCTTGTTTTTAATTTAGTCTATTGATTTATTTTTCTTTAGGTAAAAAGATTCTGCATAAATATTCCAAAGAAGTTTTCGCTAATAGCATTGTCAAAACAATTTCCTCTTCTAGAAATACTTTGTGTAATTCCCTTATTTTCCAGCAAATATCGATATCGGATCATTTGATAGTGCAGGCTATGATCAGAGTGAAGTATTAGGTCTGTATTATCTGGTAATTTCTTAAATGCCTTTTTAAGCATCATCACTACTCGATTGAATATTGATCACTCTGCCAATTCATAACTAATTATTTCTTGAACATATAAATTATAGTTGATAGATAGAGTTTAGTTCCAGATGCATTAAACTCTATAACATCTGTTGCCCCCTTTTGATTTGGAGAATCTGCTTTACAGCTTCTCTGTAAAATATTAGGAGCTAATTTAACATTTTCTCCCCATTAAAATTTGTATTTCTTGACTCTAATTACACTCTTTACTCCAAGTGTTTTCATTAGTTTTAAAACTGTTTTATGATTGATAATTATTGCTTATTGTGACGGTCATCCGTAATTCGCCACTAACCATAGCGCACTTAATATCTTCCGTAAATAGCTTTATTTAACCCTTTATTTTCTTTAAATTTATTTGTTAATTTACCTTGCTTTTGGGAGTAATAAAAATTACTTCGCGCCATATTTGTTAGAGCCAGAAGTATTTCTAAATTAAATTTATGTCTTCTCCTGTTAAAGGTTTGACTGATTTGCGGTACCTACGCTTATCATCACTCATAAGGAATCGTTCTGCCCCCTACGTTTTTATTGTAATATTTCTGATCAAAAGTTAGAAAAAACTTTTTTTTTATTTAATGATAATAATAATGTCAACAGCTAGAATATTAAAATGTATGTCAGTTGCAATTAATCAAAGAATTCCTTTTCTATACTAGTAAGTACATGTGCTTAAAATTCATCCTAATAACTTTGAATTAAACGAGCTAATAAACCAACTTCATCATAAGTCTTAAAAAAACAAGCCCACTTGCGATCAATCTATCTTGGAATGTGCTTCAATTTTGAAAGATATTCATAAGTGAAATATTTTTTTTTTAGAAACCA
>CBDUDY010000101.1:0-8206 GCA_965366055.1 uncultured bacterium | reverse complement strand
AGTGGTAATAGGGGAACAATCACATTTTCTATAAGCTGCATGATAATTTTTTGAAAATCACTAACTACCAATTTTAAGGTCGAATTCTCCTGGTATGAAAGTCCCAAACCTATAACAAAAGCAAAAACTAAAGCGGTCATAACATCAAAAGCTGCGGGAATTGAAATGCTGAAGTAGGGAAGTAGTTCGGGAGCTGCAGCGCCAATTTGAGCAACATCATTTACGTTCGAAGCCAATAGTTGCGGAAAAATCCCAGATGTTGCAAAGTAGGTCATAAATCCAGAAAATATGGTTGATCCGTAAGCGATTGCTGCGGTTATAATCAATAATTTTCCTGCGCCTTTTCCTAAATCGGCAATTGCGGGCATGATTAATCCCATTATAATTAATGGAATTGCAAAGTTTAGAAACTGTCCGAAGAAAGCATTAAAGGTGGTAAATATTCGATTTATAGATTCTGGTAGGTAAAGACCGAAAAGAATTCCGAAAACTATTGCGAGAAAAACTTTGAATAATAGATTTGAAAGTAAGTTTTTGATCATACAGGGATTGTTTGCAAAAGACATTTTGGAAGTCTTTTTGAAGATTATTTTTGAGTTTGCTAAGATACTGCCATTGTCGCAGAAGACAGTTTTCTTGGATTGGTTTTTTCTCTTAAATCTTTGCAAAGATGAAAATTTGAAATTTTAGAAAGAATGCCTTTATGAAAAATACTGTCCTAGCCCTGATTGCCGTGGAAATCCTGCAACTAGCAAACGACATTGCTCATTGGGCTGCAAGAGCGACCGGAGGAAGCTCCTTGCGGCACATTGTGAGCAAGTCGTTTTGCTGTTGCAGATTGTAACAAAAAGCAGGACCCGAGCGAAGCGAACTGGCGAAGCAAATAGCTCCAAAAAAAAATCCGCCTCATAAAAAATGAAGCGGATTTGTATAAATTTAGAATTCAGAAACTACTAGTAGTATGTGAATCTTCTTACTTTAGAAATATATTTAGCAAGACGAATTACTTGATGGCTGTAACCATATTCGTTGTCATACCATACGTAAAGCACGATATTTTTCCCGTCTGCAGAAACGATTGTCGCGTGACTATCAAAAATCGCAGGCGCCGAAGTTCCAACGATATCCGAAGATACAAGTTCGTTATTTACAGAATATTTTATCTGCTCAACAAGATCGCCGTCAAGAGCGCTTGCCTTCATAATTTCGTTTACTTCGTCAATTGTAGTAGCTCTATTTACTTCAAGATTTAGCACCACAAGTGAACCGTTAGGCACAGGAACGCGAATTGCATTTGAAGTCAATTTGCCCGCAAGAGACGGTAAAGCCTTTGCTACAGCGGTACCAGCACCAGTTTCTGTGATAACCATATTCAAAGCTGCAGCACGACCACGACGGTATTTCTTGTGCATATTATCCACAAGATTTTGGTCATTCGTATAAGCGTGAATCGTTTCTAGGTGGCCTTTTACAACTCCTAATTTATCTTCAACAACCTTCAAAATTGGGGTAATCGCATTTGTAGTACAAGATGCAGCAGAGAAAATGTGCACATCATCTGGATTGTACTCATTGTGGTTTACTCCGTGAACGATGTTTGGAACTCCTTTTCCTGGTGCAGTAAGCAATACTTTGTCTGCTCCAACTGAACTTAGGTGACGCTGTAAAGCTTCCTCAGTTGTGAAAGCTCCTGTATTGTCAATTACCAAAGCGTTGTCGATTTGGTATTTTGTATAATCTATTTCTTCTGGACTTCCTGCGCTAATCATGTGCACAGTAGTTCCGTTGATGATAAGTGCGTGGTTTTCTACGTCTGCAACGACAGATCCATTGAAATCTCCGTGGATTGAATCGTAACGTAAAAGTGAAGCTCTTTTTTCTAAAGTTACTGCGTCATTTTTGTCGCGAGTCACGATGGCACGAAGTCTTAGTTGACTTCCACGACCGGTTTTTGACATCAATTCACGAGCTAATAAACGTCCAATACGTCCAAATCCGTAAAGAACTACGTCTTTTGGTTGAATTTCTTGACTGTTTTTTGCAAGTTTAAGTTTGTTGATTACGAATGCTTTTGCATTAGTATGCTCTTCGTTTTCAAGGTGGAATTCGTAGGTTAATTTACCAATATCCAATTTTGATGGTGGTAAATCAAGTGATAATATTGCTTTTGCGATTTCTACAGAATCAAATACAGAGATAGGTTTTGATGCAAATTCGCCTGCATATTCGTGCAAGTTGATGATTTCGCTTACGTTACAGTCGATTAATTGGTTGCGGAAAAGTACCATTTCGATAGCTTTGTCGTACCATAAGTCGCTGATAATCTTGATAAGTTCAACTCCCGCACGCCTTCTGTTGGCTTGCAATGAAAGTTCTTTGTCGTATAATTGTGTGCTGCTCATTTGCAAAAAAATAATTAGTTAGTGTTGTTATATTTTTGTTTTGCAAAAGTATTGATTTCAAACGTCTTCCTAAAACTTTAAGCCAAAGTTTATCCTAAAAAAAAACCGACTTAGTAAGTCGGTTGATTTATGGTTATTATTTATATGTTTTTAGATTATAATTCGAAGGATTTGACCTGATTTATTAATCATTTCAAGACGTATACTTTGATTTTCAGCTTTGTTCTGTAGAATTGCCGAAACAGTTTCTACATCTGTAGCTTTCTGATTATCCACTTTCAAAATAATATTTCCTTTCAATTCATCATAATAAGGAGCAAGATTTGGATTGTTGATATCGCTAATTTTCACACCAAAGGAAGTATTAAAGCGTTTTTTGTCGTTCGCATCCAAATTTTCAAGTGAAATACCTTTGAAAGCCGCGGTCATTGTTTCGGTTTTCGATAAAATTACAGATACATTATATTGGGTATTTCCTCTGATGTAACCAACTTTTACAGGATCATTAGGACGTTTCGTATTTATTACCCGCGCCATATCTGCGTACGATTCAATCTTCTGATTGTCGATACTCGTGATGACATCACCTTTTTGAAGTCCTGATTTTTCAGCTCCAGTATTTTTGTTGACTTTGTTTACATAGAAACCTGAACTCTGAGAAATTCCTAATTCTTGAGAAGCTTTTACATTTAGTTCGCCACCTTCAACCCCAAGAATTCCTCTTTGTACATTTCCGTATTCCATAATATCTTCGATGATTTTTCGGCAGATATTAGAAGGAACGGCAAATGAATATCCTACATAAGATCCAGTTTGCGAACTAATCATTGTATTAATTCCGATTAATTCTCCGTTGGTATTTACAAGCGCGCCACCGCTATTTCCTGGATTTACGGCAGCGTCGGTCTGAATAAATGACTGAATGCTGTTATTGTCTAAGTTTCTGGCTTTCGCCGAAATAATTCCCGCGGTTACGGTAGAATTCAAGTTATAAGGATTTCCGACGGCAAGAACCCACTCGCCCAACTTAATTTGGTCAGAATCGGCAAAAACGCTGTACGGAAGTTTTTCGTCTGCTTCGATTTTTAAGAGAGCGACATCCATTTTAGAATCAGTTCCAATTAATTTTGCTTTGTAAACTTTGTTGTTATTCAGAGTAATTTCGATATCTGAGGCATCCTTGATTACGTGGTTGTTGGTTACGATATAACCATCTTCGGAAATTATTACGCCAGATCCTGTTCCTACTTGAGTTTGACGTTGCTCGCTTTTATATCCATAGAAGTATTCTAACATTGGATCATTAACCGTTCTATAAGTGACATTTTTTACGTGAACAACGGAATGAACTGTCTTTTCGGCAGCTTCGGTAAAATCAAGTGTAGATGCCGAAAGTCCCACCGGTCGACTAAATGAGGAGTCTGAAGCAGTTGTGATGATGTTTTTTTTGTTATTTAGAATAGCTGTATCCGGATCTAGGAATAGCTTATAGGCTCCAAGTGTAGTAGCACCACTTAGCAGCGACACGATAAAAAGACTTGAAAAGTTTTTCATATTAGAGATAATTATTTTTTTTATGATTACTATCAAATTTAATGCAATAATTAAGCGTTTAAAATTAGTTTAACGAGCAGTTAACAAGGATTAACTATTCATTAATAGTTGTACTTTTGACAATCAAAAAATTAAGAAGATGATAATTGACTTTTTTAAGTATCAAGGCGCCGGAAATGACTTTGTAATGTTGGATAATCGAACTGCTATCTACAATACTCTCACCACCGAAAATATCGAAAAGCTTTGCGACAGGCGATTTGGAATTGGTGCCGACGGTTTAATTCTTTTAGAAAATGCTGTGGGTTACGATTTCAAAATGGTCTATTATAATTCTGATGGTCGCCAAAGTTCGATGTGTGGTAATGGAGGTCGTTGTATTGTGGCTTTCGCCAAAAAATTAAAGATCATTACAACCGAAGCATCATTTATTGCTACCGATGGGCCTCATAAAGCATCGATTTCAGCTGATGAAACAATTTTATTACAGATGAGCGATGTCGATAATATAAAGGTCAGCGACAATTATTCTTTTCTAAATACTGGATCACCGCATCATATACAAGTCGTTGATAGTATTAAGGAGATAGATGTGAAAACTTTGGGAAGCCAAATTAGATATAGCGATTTGTACGGCGCCGAAGGAAGTAATGTCAATTTTGTTCAACAAGATTCTGATAACACTTTTTCGATTAGAACGTACGAGCGTGGAGTGGAAGATGAAACTCTTGCTTGTGGTACAGGAGCAACGGCTGTCGCTCTAGCAATGCACAATAGCGGAAAAACTGAAAGTACAAATCTGACTATCGAAGTAGAAGGTGGAACTTTAACGGTTAGCTTCGAAAGAGATGGAGACGGATATCAAAATATTTTCTTAGGCGGTCCCGCGGAGTTTGTTTTTAGCGGAAGCTTAAAAATCAAAAATAACTAAATGATTACTCTTACAGGAACGGCAATATATCTGCGAGCTTTAGAGCCGGAAGATTTAGATTTTATTCACGGCGTCGAGAATGATGAGCGAATATGGGAGGTAAGCAATACGCAAACTCCTTACAGCAAATATCTAATCAAACAATATTTGGCAAATGCGCATCAAGATATTTACGAAGCAAAACAATTGCGACTAGTAATCTGCGAATTGAATAGTACAAAAGCGGTTGGTCTGATTGATCTTTTTGATTATGATCCTCGAAATAATCGTGCGGGAGTTGGGATTTTAATCAAGAATACCGCAGATCGAAATAGGGGTATTGGAAAAGAAGCACTTGAACTATTGATTAAATACTGTTTTCAAAAACTAAATCTCAAGCAGATTTATGCAAACATAGATACAAAAAACGAAGCGAGTATGCGACTTTTTGCTACTTTTGGCTTCGAGAAAATCGGCGTCAAGAAAGACTGGAATTTAATCCACGGTCAATATCGAGACGAAGCTATGTTGCAACTTATCAATCACTAATATAAAAATACTGTGAATACTAAAAAAATAATCGGAATCATTTCTGTCATTGTCGTTACTGTCCTTATCGTTTACGGCTATATCATGTACAGAGAAATTTTTGCTAAGAACACAAAGTTTGCTGAAAAGGAAGTGTTCGTTCATATTCCTACGAACTCTAACTTTAACGATGCGAAAGCAATTTTGAGTCCTTATATAGAGAGTATAGATCGATTGGAAAAAGTGGCAGAAAAGAAATCATATGCAGAAAATGTAAAAGCTGGAAGATTCTTAATTAAAAAAGGGATGAATAGCAATGAAATTATCAATGCATTGCGTCAGAATGTTCCTGTGAAGTTGGCTTTTAACAATCAAGAACGACTAGAAGATTTTGCTGGCCGAATTGGATCACAGATTGAAGCAGATAGTACAAAACTGATGGCTTCTTTTCTAAATAAGAAGTTTTTGGCGGATAATGGTTTTACAGAAGATAATGTCTTGGCGATGTTTATTCCAAATTCATACGAGTTTTATTGGAATACAAGCGCCAATAAGTTTCGTGAGAAAATGGCAAAGGAATATCGTAAATTCTGGACAGAAGAAAGAATTGCGAAAGCAAAAGCTCAAAATCTAACACCTCTGGAAGTTGTAACTCTTGCGAGCATCGTTCATAAAGAAACAGTAAAACAAGATGAGCGTCCTCGCGTTGCGGGAGTTTATCTGAATAGACTGAAAATGGGAATGAAGCTAGAGGCAGATCCAACGGTTATTTATGCCGTAAAGAAATCAACTAATAATTTTGATACAATCATAAAGAGAGTTTTATACAAAGATTTGGAAACAGTTTCTCCTTATAATACATATATGTATACGAGTCTTCCTCCAGGACCAATTGCAATGCCAGATATTTCGGCGATTGATGCGGTTTTGAATCCAGAAAGTCATAATTATATTTATTTCTGCGCTAGTGTTACAAATTTCGGTTATCATGAATTTGCGGTTACAGGTGCACAGCATGAGGTAAATCGTCAGAAATATGTAAAATGGATTAGTGCACAAGGAGTAAAACGTTAATCTTTTGAAGAAGTGCATTTCTACTATTTTTCTACTGCTATTATTTAGTTTTAGCTGCATTGCTCAGAATAATATTGAAACTTTTTTGACGCCTTCTGATACTTTAAATAGTAAACGCCTAGAAGCGGTTACAATCTCCTCTGCGGCGGTTGCAACCGCTTCTTTAGTTGGATTAGGTTACGTTTGGTATTCTGATTACGAAAAATCTTCATTTCATTTTATAAATGACAACTCACATTGGCTTCAAATGGACAAAGCGGGACATTTGTATAGTGGATACCATTTAAGTAGAGCAGGAGCCGAGTTATTGCGCTGGAGCGGAATGGAATCTGATAAAAGTGCCGTAATTGGAGCGGTTTCAGGTTTTATAGTGCTAAGTGCAGTTGAGGTTTTGGATGGATTTTCGGCTGAATGGGGTGCGTCTACGGGAGATTTAATCGCGAATGCAAGTGGTTCAGGTTTGTATATCGCGCAGGAATTACTTTGGAAAGAGCAACGAATAATTCCGAAATATTCTTTTCATACTACAAAATTTGCTCAAATTAGACCCAATCTTCTAGGGAATAATTTGCAAGAACAAATCTTAAAAGATTACAATGGACAGACCTATTGGTTGTCTGTAAATCTCTATTCTTTTATCAAATCGGAGTCTATTCCGAAGTTTGTAAATATCGCTTTTGGTTATGGTGTAGACGGAATGACCTCGGCGCTACAACCTGAAGTTATAGTGAGTCAAAATAACTATGAAAGAACGAGGCAGTTTTACCTCAGTTTTGACCTTGACCTGACGAAAATCCCAACAAAATCTCATGTTTTAAAAACTATTTTTAGTGTTTTTAACACGATAAAAATTCCTGCACCTACTTTCGAACTCTCTGATAATGGAAGAGTTAAAGGCTACATTTTGTACTTTTAGTAAAGTTTAACGTATTGATTATCAGTATTTATATTTTTTCCATATCTTTGCAGACTAGAAATTTCTTGTTGGGACAGCGATAAGAGAAATTAATTTTATGATTAAGAAATGGATTTATTACGCCTCTCTGGCAGCAATTGTAACTTTTATATCATTTAGTTTCAAGCCGCTTCAGACAGAAAAAGAAGGTTGGTTTCATGTGGAGGATAATAACAAAATGTTATTTCAATTTCCTTCTCTCAACCAAGACGATTATGTAAGCAACAACATTCCTTTTACCGGGAAATTCTTTATCGCTTACAAAGAAGCTCTTGCCTTTAAAGAATCACAAGGCAAATATAAGAAGATAAATACGCTGGGATATTTAGGAAAATATCAGTTTGGAAAATCAACACTTAAATCAATTGGTGTTTATGACCACGAAGCTTTTATCAACAATCCAAAGATGCAAGAGAAGGCTTTTATCGCACTTCTAGCAAAAAATAAATACGAGCTTAGAGACGTTATTAAAAAATATGATGGAAAAGTTGTAAGAGGAATTCTTATTACTGAATCTGGCATACTGGCAGCGGCTCATTTAGGAGGCGTTGGATCAGTTAAAAAGTATTTCCGTTCTAATGGCCGAACGGCTAAGAAAGATAGCTACGGAACGTCTATAGAAAGCTATATGAAGAAATTTGCAGGTTATGAAACTGCAACGGTTCCTGCAGATCGCAACGCAAAAGTTGTAATGCAAAGCTAAAGACATAATATTGGACCTTTTTGAAAAGGTTTGTTGGATAAGAAAAAAGCTGCAATCTCAAGATTGCAGCTTTTTTTTTG
>CBDUDY010000100.1:0-8247 GCA_965366055.1 uncultured bacterium | reverse complement strand
GAGTCTTTAAATACGCTTTTTGATCAGCTCAAGTAGAATTTTCATTTGGAGCTTTTCCCGCTATTTGCTACAATTCCTCGCAGCAATGCTTTTTTTACAATGCTAGATAAGGAGCTTCCGTTGGTCGCTCTTTTCTAGCAGTAAAAAATAGCATTGCTAGCTCCGGGATTTTCACGCCTATCGGGGCTAAAACGACATTTTTAAAAGAAATTCAAGAATTCATTTGAAGAAAATTCTTTGCAAACGCTGAAATTGACAGAATTAGACAAGAAATCTTCAAAAAACATTATGCACGCATAGTACAATTTTAAATTATAATTCTTAATTTCGTGAACTGAAATTAGTTTGATAAAAAATATTTAAAATAATGAAAATATTAGTTTGTATTAGTCACGTGCCAGACACGACTTCAAAAATAAATTTTACAAATTCTGATTCTGAATTTGATACAAATGGCGTTCAATACGTTATCAATCCAAATGACGAATTTGGTCTTACTAGAGCAATTTGGTTTCAAGAAAAACAAGGAGCAACTGTAACAGTTGTAAATGTTGGTGGACCAGAAACTGAGCCTACTTTGCGTAAAGCTCTTGCAATTGGTGCAAACGAAGCAATTCGTGTAAATGCTGTTGCAACTGACGGAATTTTTGTTGCAAAACAACTTGCCGAAGTAATTAAAAATGGTGGTTACGATCTTGTAATTGCAGGAAAAGAATCTCTAGACTACAACGGTCAAATGGTTCCAGGAATGATTGCAGGTCTTACAAATTCAAACTTTGTAAACTCTTGTATCAACATCGAAGTTGACGGAACAAATGTAAAAGCAATCCGTGAAATTGACGGTGGAAAAGAAACTGTTTCTACTACTTTGCCACTTATTATCGGAGGTCAAAAAGGTCTTGTTGAAGAAAAAGATTTACGCATTCCAAATATGCGCGGAATCATGACTGCAAGAACAAAAGCACTTACTGTACTTGAGCCAGTAGATGCAAACGCAAATACAAAAGCAGTTAAATTTGAGAAACCAGCAGCTAAGTCTAGCGTAAAAATGATCAGCCCAGACAATCTTGATGAGCTAATTAATCTTTTACATACAGAAGCCAAAGTTATCTAATACATTTTTTTTGAGCGCTTAATAAGTGCAACATTTATAAATACAAAATCGCAATTACCATGTCAATATTAATATACGCAGAATCTGCAGAAGGTAAATTTAAGAAAGTAGCATTCGAGCTTGCTTCTTATGCAAAAAAACTTGCCGAGACATTAAACACTACAGTTACAGCACTTACCATCAATGCAACTGATGTAAGTGAACTTTCAAAATACGGAGTTGATAAAGTTTTAAAAGTAAACAATGATCAACTTAAAAACTTTTCAGCGAAAGCGTATGCTGACGTTCTAAAGCAAGCTGCTCAAAAAGAAGATCAAAAAGTAATCGTGCTTTCTTCTTCTACAGATAGTTTGTACTTAGCGCCTCTTTTGGCAGTTAGTTTACAAGCTGGATATGCGTCTAACGTTATCGGATTGCCTGTTAGCACAAGTCCTTTTGAAGTAAAACGTTCAGCTTTTTCAAACAAAGCTTTCGTTATGACTGACATTACTACAGATGTAAAAGTTTTGGCTTTGGCTAAAAACTCTTTCGGAATTGTAGAAAGTGCTTCAAATATGACCGAAGAAGATTTCTCTCCATCAATTGGTGAGAATGATTTTGGAGTAAAAACTGAATCAGTAGATAGAGCAACTGGAAAAGTTACGATCGCTGATGCTGATGTTGTTGTTTCTGCAGGTCGTGGAATGAAAGGTCCAGAAAACTGGGGAATGATCGAAGATCTTGCTGCTGTTTTAGGTGCTGCTACCGCTTGTAGCAAACCTGTTTCAGATTTAGGATGGAGACCTCACAATGAACACGTTGGTCAGACAGGAAAACCTGTTGCTGCCAACCTTTATATCGCAATTGGAATTTCTGGTGCTATTCAGCACATTGCAGGAATTAGTGCATCTAAAGTAAAAGTGGTAATCAATCCTGATGCTGATGCGCCCTTTTTTAAAGTTGCTGACTACGGAATCGTAGGTGATGCTTTTGAGATTGTACCAAAACTTACAGAAAAATTGAAAGCGTTTAAGGCGGCTAATGCTTAATTAAACTTTCCTTTATAATATAAAAGCTGCTTCAACTTAGTGTTAAAGCAGCTTTTTTTTCTACAAAATAAGTCCGAACTTTGTAAAATATCAATTTTCTATATTCCGATGTTTTTCGGATACACTTTTCTATAATATGAGCCTCGTAAAACTAACTATAAAAGGGATTTCGTACAGTCAGACACAAAATGGTGCCTACGCTTTAATTTTGAATGAAGCCGACGGAAACCGCAAATTGCCTATTGTTATAGGGGCATTTGAAGCGCAGTCGATTGCAATTGCACTTGAGAAAGAAATCAAGCCTCCACGCCCACTTACCCACGATTTATTTAAGAATTTTGCTGATCGATTCGACATTGTTGTCAAACAAGTAATCATTCATAAACTAGTTGATGGCGTATTTTATTCGAGTATCATTTGTGAACGCGATAAGATAGAGGAAATTATTGATGCACGTACTTCAGACGCTATTGCACTTGCACTACGTTTTCACGCGCCAATTTTTACCTACAAAAATATTCTGGACAAAGCTGGAATCTATTTGAAAGGAAATAAAGAAAGTGATGATGAAAATCAAGAAATGGACGATGTTCTTTCTAATCCAGACACTTTTGGTCAAGAAGAAAGCAATGAGTCAAAAGGTGTTTATGTAAAATATAGTTTAAGCGAACTTAACGATCTTTTGAATGCCGCTGTGGAAGAGGAAGATTACGAGAAAGCAGCAAAAGTGCGCGACGAGATCTCAAAAAGAGAGTAGTCACACAATAAAAAATCCAACATTTCTAAGATCTTATGAAACAATATCTTGATTTAGTAAAGCACGTCATGGACCACGGCGTTCAGAAAGGTGATCGCACAGGAACTGGTACAAAAAGTGTTTTTGGGTACCAAATGCGTTTTGATCTTAGCGAAGGTTTTCCAATGGTGACCACTAAAAAATTACACCTTAAATCGATCGTTCATGAACTTCTTTGGTTCTTAAAAGGCGATACAAATACTGCATACCTTAAAGAAAATGGTGTCAAGATTTGGGATGAATGGGCAGACGAAAACGGAAATCTAGGTCCTATTTATGGACATCAATGGCGCAATTGGAATAGCGAAGAGATTGATCAAATACAGGAGGTAATCGAAACTTTAAAGACAAATCCTAATAGTAGACGAATGCTCGTTTCTGCTTGGAATCCTTCAGTTTTGCCAGATACTTCAAAGTCATTCGCGGAAAATGTAGCAAACGGAAAAGTTGCTTTGCCTCCGTGTCACGCATTTTTTCAATTTTATGTAGCAGACGGAAAATTGTCTTGTCAACTATACCAGCGTAGTGCCGATATATTTCTCGGAGTTCCTTTTAATATTGCCTCCTATGCCTTGTTAACTATGATGATTGCTCAAGTTTGCAATTTGAAGGTAGGTGATTTTATTCACACTTTTGGAGATGCTCATATTTACAACAATCATTTTGAGCAGTTGGAATTACAACTTTCGAGAGATATGAGACCGCTACCTCAAATGGTATTAAATCCTGATATTAAGAACATAATGGACTTTACAGGAAATGATTTTACATTAGTAAATTACGATCCGCACCCAACGATCAAAGGAGCAGTAGCAATTTAAATTTTAGTGCATTACTCTTCAACAATGTTGTACTAAACTTATTATTTTAAAATAATTTCCTTTAACAGAATAGTCAATAAAACTATTCTGAAAGTAATAAAAACCGTGCTGAACGAACTGCAAAATGAGTAGTAGTTTGAATCATCTAAAATATAAAGATTATGATAATTCTAGTTGCGGCTGCAGCCGAAAACAATACGCTAGGCAAGGACAATAGTCTACCTTGGCGTTTGCCTTTAGACTTTAAACATTTTAAGGAAATCACTTCTGGCCATCATATAATTATGGGTCGCAAGACTTTTGAAAGTTTGCCTACACAACTTACAAATCGCACTCATATCGTTATTACCAGACAAACTGATTACAATTGTGACGGTTGTATCCTTGTGCACGATCTAAAAACTGCCATCGATAAAGTACCAGTTGGTGAAGATGCTTATGTTGTAGGTGGCGGAGATATATTTGATATGGCGATAAATATTGCCGATAAAATAGAGCTTACTAGAGTTCACACAACAATTGATGGTGATGCATTTTTTCCCAAAATCGATCCTGCACTTTGGGAACTTACTTGGGAAGAAAGACATGAGAAAGACGAAAAACATAATTTTGCTTTCACATTTCAAACCTTTGTTAGGAAATAATTAAAAATGATGAATATAAAATTCGCATACTTTATATTTACAAAAACATACAACGATGTCAGAAAAAGTTACTCCTTATAAAGATTCAAATCTTGGCAAAAAAGAGCAGGTCGAGCAAATGTTTGACAATATCTCTGGAAATTATGACGATTTAAATCGCGTAATTTCTTTTGGAATTGATCAGAAATGGCGTAAAAAAGTTGTGAAGTTGGTGAGCGTAACAAATCCGAAAAACATTCTTGACGTTGCTACTGGAACTGGGGATCTTGCCATTATGCTTTCCAATACGCCAGCAGAGAAAATTATCGGAATTGATATTTCGGCAGGAATGCTGGACGTAGGAACAAAGAAAATAGAACAAAAAAATCTTTCTCAAAAAATAGAAATGAGACAAGAAGATTCAGAAGCGCTTACTTTTGAGGATAATTCTTTTGATGCGGTTACCGTAGCTTTTGGTGTTCGTAATTTTGAAACTTTAGAAAAAGGTTTATCCGAAATTTTAAGAGTCTTAAAGCCAGGCGGAATTTTTGTAATTCTAGAAACTTCGGTACCAGCAAAATTTCCATTTAAACAAGGATATCAATTCTATTCGAAAAACATCCTTCCTCTCATTGGAAAAATGTTCTCTAAGGACAATGATGCTTACGGATATTTATCAGAATCAGCAGCATCTTTTCCTTACGGAGAAGCTTTAAACAATATTTTGACAAAAATTGGGTTTATAGACGTACAAGCTATGCCACAAACTTTTGGCGTAGCCACTATATATTCAGCGTCTAAAAAATAGTATGAAAAAAATATTTCTTCTTATATTCCTAGTAGTTGCATCCCAATCACAAGCTCAATTTGGTAAAGATCCTTTAACTAATCTCGAAAATTGGGATAAACAAAGGGTTCACTGGGGTTATTTTTTAGGTTTCAACTCCTACGATTTTAAGATTGACTATAAAGACGAGCAACCTGTCGATATTGCCTCTGAAAGAAGTATCGGATTCAATGTGGGTCTCATCGGTAATTTGCGTCTTAACGAATACTTCGATTTACGTTTTGAGCCTGGACTATATTATGCACAGCGTGACCTAACTTTTCCAGGATTCGAAAAACCTTTTGATGCCGAAAGACCAGTAAGGTCTACCTATATTCACTTCCCTTTATTGGTGAAATACTCAGCACTTCGTACTGGAAATATCAGACCATTCTTATTGGCTGGCGTTTCTACAACCCTCAATCTTTCTAGCAATTCAAATACACAGGAAGATAATCTCGAGCAACGTTTTCGTGTAAAGCAGTGGACAAATAATTACGAATTAGGATTTGGTCTGGATTTATACTTTGAATATTTCAAATTTTCACCGTCTGTACGTGGCGTGTTTGGATTGAAAGATGAACTAATCCGTGACAATAATCCAAACAGTCCGTGGACTGGAAATATAGAGTCGATGAAGACGAGAGCGATACTCATTAATTTTACGTTTCAATAGGAAACCTCCCCCCAAAAACCTCCCCCTAACTCAATCCGAAGGAGGGGAAGCTAGAATGTGATAGGAGATTCATTTTGTTTATATGACTTAAATTTTAGCGTTTCCTCGCGATTCCCCGCAACATTGTCATCCTGACGGAGGAAAACCCGAGCAAATCGAACGGGCGAAGCAATCTCATTAAAAATCCATTTTGGTAGTTTATAGCACAATATTTTTTGCAAAAAGTCTGGTCGTAGAAAGTAGGTCCTTCCTAATAATGAATAACAGACGAACTAGATGAAATAGCTACTTGTTGTTTCTAAAAGGGACTTTCCTGCAAGGTTTGTAAAGCCTTGTAGGTATAATTAAAACCACAACTTATATTGATAATAATTCTTGTCATCTAATAATAGGCTGATAGATTTATTCTTTTAATAAAACAAGGAAAAATAAAGCCTTGCAGGATATCAATGCATAACATAGTTTAATTGATGATTAAAATTCAAGGACGGCAATCATAATCATTTGCCATTTATGAAGCTTTGCAAACTCTGCACTCTAAACTCTGCGAACTTTGCAATAAAAATTTGTCCAAAGATTTCCAATAACAGAAGATTAATATCAAAACCTTCGCGGCTTTGCGAACCTTCCTTTCTAAACTTTGCGAACCTTGCGGTAAACAAGATATCCCGAAGAATCTAAAAGCTACTGGCGGAAAGCTGACAGCTAAAATTTACTTCTTCACCGACATCTGCTCGCTAATAATCTTTCCGTTTTGTTGGACACGAACTATATAATCACCAGCGGCAAATTGTGAAATATCTAAATCTAATTGCTCACCACCATAGGACTCTACATTAGATAAAACTTTCCTGCCGTGAAGATCAAACATCTGTACCGATACATTTACTAAGCCAGTTTTAAGATGAATACTTAGACGATCTTGTGCTGGATTGGATGCCATAATCATAGGTATTTGCTGATAATCGCTAATGCTCAATGTAGCCATCTACTGGAATCTGTACTGGTGTGAGAGAACCTGTTTTTGTGCCATTGCCATACTGCCCATAATTATTGCTACCCCATGCCCATAAAGAACCATCCGATTTTAAAGCTACTGAGTGTCCCGAACTTCCCGCTGCACTAATCCGATTTGTATCTGAACCAATCTGTATTGGAATAGAGTAACCAATAGAGCCCTCATCAGTAGTTATAATACCTAATTGACCAAAATTATTTCTCCCCCACGTCCATAGAATTCCGTCAGATTTACAATATTAGCAAATTAGAAATTGCTTATTTTTTGTAAATTAAAAAGTTTTATTTTCTAACCAAATTCGGTTGAAGAAAGATTTTTTGCTTTGAAAACTAGATATGAAGTTATAAAAACGTTTGCGTGAGGGATGGGAACGGCATCCTTTTGCTTACCAAATTATTTGAAGTTT
Organism: uncultured bacterium; assembly: GCA_965366055.1. Lineage (GTDB taxonomy): Bacteria > Bacteroidota > Bacteroidia > Flavobacteriales > Flavobacteriaceae > Flavobacterium. Next base: position 939 of record CBDUDY010000100.1, on the reverse strand, counting down.
ACTGGAAATTTTGCAAGCAAAAGATAGAGAGGACAGCCCGACCTGAGCCAAAATACTAATGAATGTTAGCACTATTAGTTCTGGCGAAAGGGCACGCCCAAAAGAAAATTCTAGTTCTTATTCCGAGAAAATTCACTTAAAATAATTGCGGTTGCCGAAGCGACATTCAGACTTTCGGTAGCTTGAAGATCGCCAAAACGCGGAATGGCCAATTTCTGAGCGACAATAGCTTCAACTTCGGAAGAAATCCCATTTGCTTCATTGCCTAAAACGATAATTGCATTTTGAGGTAACGGCTGCGAGTAAATATTTTTGCCATCCATAAAAGTTCCGAAAACGGGAACATCTTGGTTCTCGAGAAATTTCGGCAAATCGACATAATTTACTTGGACTCGAGTGAGCGAGCCCATCGTTGCCTGCACCACTTTTGGATTGTAAAGATCGACGGTACCATTGGAGCACAGCAATTGGGTGATGCCAAACCAATCGCACAAACGGATAATCGTACCCATATTTCCAGGGTCGCGAATATTGTCTAAAGCAACCACAATTCCTGAAATATTGGCTGGCTTCTGGTCCTGCATCGCGAAAACGGCAAGACAGTTATTTTGACTAGTCAATGCAGAAATTTTCTTTAACTGCTCATCGGAAATTTGAGTTTTTTGATCTTCATTAATTGTAGGAAAAATAGCATCAGTAAAATACAAATGTTGCAATTTGAACTGTGAATGCAATAACTCATTTATCACCTTCTGACCTTCGGCAATAAACAAACCTTCTGACTGCCGATATTTTTTTTGCTGCAAAGCTGTGATATGCTTTATTTGGTTTTTTGTAACCATAGAAATAATGTACTTTTGATCTAAAATTATCCGAAAATTTGAGAACCTCTTCTGCAAAAATATCATTAATTATCGTAACTGCAGTGATTATATCTGC
>CBDUDY010000099.1:0-8263 GCA_965366055.1 uncultured bacterium | reverse complement strand
ATCTTCCAATTTCTAGTTCCAAAGGATAAAAAATTCTTTCCTCTATTTGAAGAAGCTTCAGACAATTTGATTTTGCTAGCGGAAACAGTACACGAATTGGTGAATCAGCCAAAGGATGCGCGTGAGAGTTATTTTATCAAAATTGAAGAGCTTGAGTCTGTAATTGAAGAGATTACCCACAAAACCCATTTGGAATTAAGCCGAAATTTCATCACGCCTTTTGACCGTGAGGATATTCATTCGCTTGTAAAATCAATGGATGATGTTGCCGATTTTATGCACGGTGCCGCTTCTAGAATGCGTCTGTATCAGGTGGAGAAAATCACAAAATCGATTCGAAAATTGACCGAAATAAATCTTGAAGCTTGTCAGCAAATCGGAATTGCAATTCGCGAACTTAAGAACTTGAAGAATCTAAAAGAGATTACAACTGCTTGCAAACGTATCAACAAATTGGAAAGCAAGGCAGATACCGTTTTTGACAAAGCGGTTGCGGATATTTTTGAGAACGAGACTGACGCCAAAAACATTATTAAATACAAAGAAGTACTCTCCTCACTAGAAGCAGCTTCGGACAAATGCAAAAGCGTAGCAAATGTTTTAGAGTCGATTGTAGTAAAGGCTTCGTAATTAAGTACTAATATTTGAATCAAAATTATGGAATTTAATTTCGGATTACTACTCGTCATTATCGCGTTGGCATTGGTATTTGACTATATCAATGGTTTTCACGATGCTGCAAATGCTATTGCCACGGTTGTAGCCACCAAGGTTTTAAGTCCTTTTCAGGCAGTTATGTGGGCGGCATTTTTCAACTTTCTAGCTTATTGGGTTTTTGGATTAGGAGTGGCAGATACTGTCGCCAAAACTGCTAAAACTTTAGAAATAAATCTCACCGTCATACTCGCGGGAATTCTCGCGGCGATTGTGTGGAATCTCTTTACTTGGTGGCAGGGAATTCCTTCGAGTTCATCGCACACACTAATTGGAGGTTTTGCAGGTGCAGCTATCGCTCACGCAGGTTTTGATGTTGTAAACTGGTACACAGCTGGAAGCGCAGATACACTTCCAAATGGAGTTTTTATCATTATCGCATTTATCGTGATTGCTCCCGTTATGGGTGCGGTCGCGTCCTATTTCATATCACTTTGGCTGTTGTACTCTTCGAAAAAAACCTTGCTACCAAAGCTTTTTACACTATCTCTGATGATTGCAGTAATTTGGTTTATCGCCGATCAAATGGTGCCGTATGCAGATATTAAAAACCCTCGTTTTGACAGTCACTTTTGGAGTGTTGTCTTCGAAAATCACAATGTGAAGTTCTTTATTGTCGGTTTTATTATTTTATCGGTTAGTATGTTTTGTTTGGTTTTTAGTATGATGAATCACTATCAATCGAACTATTGGCTTAAAAAAATGCAGCTTTTATCTTCTGCTGCTTTCAGTTTAGGACACGGTGGAAATGACTCTCAAAAAGTTATGGGAATCATCGCGGCGGCGGTTGCGGTATATATCCATACAAGTGGATTGTCGCAAGAATCAATGCCAGCTTGGCTTGACGTGAAGTTAGGAGACGCCAATTCGCCGTATCATATGCCAGAATGGATTCCGCTAGTTTGTTATACCGTAATAGCCTTGGGAACACTTAGTGGTGGTTGGAAAATTGTAAAAACAATGGGTTCCAAAATCACAAAAGTAACTTCATTTGAAGGTGTAACTGCAGAAACTGCTGGTGCTTTGACACTTTATTTCACCGAGCATTTACATATTCCTGTAAGCACGACCCACACTATCACAGGCTCTATCATTGGAACAGGACTTACTAAAAGAGTTTCGGCAGTACGATGGGGCGTGACGGTCAGCTTACTCTGGGCGTGGGTCTTGACGATTCCCATTTCAGGATTACTCGCAGCAGCAATCTATTATGTTTTGTCTTTATTTATATAATTCACATCAAAATCCCAATTCTAGAATTTTAGAAATGGGATTTTTTTTTATTTTTAAGACTCCCGCAACATTGCTGAATTAGACGTTTTTTGGCTTTCGCAGAATATATTCCGGCCGCTCAAGTGCCGCGACTAGATTTGGCTAGCCAGTACCTATTGATATTCGTAAAAGATACGGAGGTCTGAGTAGTAGTGCGCTAAAGTTCTGAAATCTGGAACTATTTTCAACTTGTTGCTTGCAAGAGTACGAGTTTATTGAGAAATTTATCCAACTTGAAAGAAATCCTATTCAACCACCTCACGTCAATTTTACCATAAATCTGCAAGATGGATAGTAATGGATCCGAGCGAATCGAACTGGCGAAGCAAATCCTTTCTTGTGGCATTCTGGAGTAAGAGCTACAAGAGAGAATGGGAACGAAAAACATGGCTTTGAGCCAAATTGAAAATTCAACTTTAACGCGGTCGTTTTGGCGAAAGGGCTCGCCCTAAAAAAAATTTGGAAGGCTGTTTTATATGTGTAATCCCAACTTATTTATTAATAATCAGCAATTATAATAGGTACTTTCTTGAAATTTGAATCTTTTGGGCGACTGATTTTTTTTATATCTGTTATTTGTCTTAATTTTAAAAATTACAAACCGAAAAAAAACAACTATGAAATTATTATTACTATCCTTATTATTTATCGGATCTACATTCTCGGCAATCGCAGCTGTTCCTACAGAGGGAAACAACGCAGATTATTTCACAAATTCAACAAATGCAAATTGTGATGCAGCGGTGGCAAGCAACGGATTTACTGGCGGTCGCCAGTGTAGCATTAATGGCGGCTGGTCTGTAGCAACAGATATCGTTTTAGCTGCCGATACTAATATGACTATTTCTAAATATACTGCAAGTATTGGGATGAATCCCGGGACAACTGCTACTTCGGTGCGAGTGAGAATCTACAACAACGCCAATGGCAAGCCTGGAGCGCAGATTGCAACTCAAACTATTGTTCCTACCTCTCAAATACTGCAAGGTTCTGGACTTGGAATGAATTTTTCGGACGTGCTCCTTGATTTAGAGCCAGTGATATTATCAGGCTCTGCAGGATCTTCTGTTAGCTATTGGATTGCCATACAAGTGACAACTTCTAATGGCTCAACGGCATATATGGAAACGGCAAATGTTGGTGTAATAGGTGCGGGATTAGCCTTTAGTGATGGTGGCAGTTTTATAATTCCTGATGAGGGTAAAGAAGGTGTATACGCGCTAGTGGCGGAATGTTCTGCAATGGATGCTGGCACGTTTCCGTCACCTTACTGTGGTCCGCTTGTTTATGGTTACGTCGAACCAATTACTTTAGTTCAGGTTGCGGGAATAAATAACCCGTCAAGCAATACTATAGGCGGAACGCCTTCACACCAAGATTTTTGCGAGATTGTAGGGGAGATGCAAGTTGGTCAGACCTACGAGATTGTTTTAAAAGGGAATACTGCCGGAAATTATGGCAATTATTTTACCGTCTTTATAGATTGGAATCAAAACGCTATTCTCAACAATATTGGAGAAGTATTTAATATAGAGTCGCCACTTACAAATTCCACAGGAATAGATGATTTGCAAATTACTGCTCAAATTACTGTTCCCGATAATGCGACTCTTGGTCAGACAAGAATGCGTGTGATTAAGGTATTTGGAAATCCTCATGTAGATCCTTGTACGGCCGGATCAAGTTGGGGTCAAGTAGAAGATTATACTATCAATATTACAGAATCTTTGGGAGTTACCAGAGCAGATACTTTTGCGGGTTTTTCTTATTTTCCAAATCCATCGACAGGAATTGTTAATTTGAAAGCGAATAAAAGCATCGAGAATATTACATTATACAATTTGGTAGGACAGCAGGTTTTTGATCAGCATGTAAATACAACCTCATCTGTGATGGACTTTTCTCATTTGCCGTCTGCCACATATATTATGAAAGTTACGGTGGATGGTCACGTTGGAACTTATAAATTTATCAAGAACTAAATACCGATTTTCTTTAAAATTTCAGTTTATTCAAAACCCTTTAAATTTATGGATTTAGAGGGTTTTGTGTTTTTGGAAAGATGTACTATTTTAGATTTCATATTGATTTTTTGGGCGGCTTGTGGCTGTTTCATTCTTCACAGCCACAACCGGGCCATCCACTATATCTTTGCTGCTACAACTACTATTTGATACAAGGAAATCTGGGTATTTCCGTCACCTTGCAAAATTTAGGCAAGCAGCAAAGGATGCCGCTCCTGTCCCTGCCGCAAAACTGCGCCTTTAAGCCTGTCCACAAAATTAAGGTCATCAAAAAATTATAAAAACCAATAATTAACTATAATAACTACTGCTCAACGAAGGACGAAAACATATTATTTCTAGTAGCAATAAATGCAAAATTTATAAAACAGCTTTACCTATAACTTCTATATTTTATCATCAATAGTTATTTAATAATATATCGCTCGATTGTTTTATTTTCAAGTCCAATAGAGTTTTAGTTGTTGGTAGTTCGGTTACAATATCTATCAATTCAAAATCATATATTTTGCTAGATTATAGCAGTCTTTCTGTTTTTTGATTTTACTCGATTGCGTTTTAAATTCTGAAAAATTTTGAAAATCAAACTTTCAAGTTTCACTTTTTTTAGTTCTCCGTATGGACAACTGTATAAAATTTTGATTTTTGATTTTTGCTATTTCTATTTTGTTTGATTATTTCTGATTTACTACGAATTATTATCATCTAATATTTTCATTATACGAACTAAAATAAAAGCAATTTATGCCACTATTCATTAAAAATGATTTCTTCTTTGAAAATATGTTTTAACTGTTTTATCTATTTATGTATGTTTTAAATTATTATTTATCAATTAAAATTTATATGATACTTATTGTAATATTTTCTATAAATAATATGTTTATTATAAATATTATTCTGTTTTTTATGCGTTGCGCTCAACCGACCGCTGACTCGTTCATTTTTGCCAAAAGAACAATTGCACAGCACACGAAAAAAGAATCTGCTATATGCTCCAGATACATTGCATACGAATATAGAAGTTATTTAAACCTGATTGAGATAATCTCCCGTGATCAGTAAGAGATTGTAAGGCATAATTCCATCTAAGAAAACATGAATTTGTAGGTCTCAGAAGAGATTATATACTGATATTTTCTCTGTTGACAAACCAGATAATTACCTGTTTTGAATTTTCATTACTTGCGAAATCACTGCAATTGTAAAACTTTCAATACGTCATTTCAACTTTTAAAAACCACTTTGCAGAAGATAATTAAAATTGCATTAACGAAATTATTTAGAATAAGATTACTATTTTTTATCAGATTTAGCGGTAGATTTTTTTGATTTGGCTATGTTTAGATCAGTTGCTAATCTAAGAAGTTAACGAGATTAGCATTTTAGTCAGCTAAAAAACCTGTAACTCTTGGATAATGATTCAGCGCATAGCTCTGAAAATTATCATCTTATAAGGCAAAATTTCTTTAATTCAAATTCAATCCTATTTAATCGCCTCTTGATAATGGCAGCACAAGTCTGCGAGAAGCAAAGTAGGAGATCGAAGCAAAGTGAACGGGCGCAGTAAATCGTTGTGGCTTGGCGGCGTAAATACCATTAGAAAAATTTGCAACGGATAGACTGACTTAAACAACCTTAGTTATTCAACTTTAACGTGATTGTCCGGTGAAAGTGCTCTACCAAAAAGAAATGATGAAGACTGATTTTTAAGGGAAAATCTCGATGTAGAAAATGCTTTGATGGAGTTTTAATTTTACCAATATATTTTTTAATTTGTATATTGGTTGTCTTACCGTGGTCGTAATTTAGCCGAACAAATAGATTAAAAATCGATTTTATACTTAGAAACATTTTGGAAAGAAGAAAATTTATAAAAATTACATCAGCTTCAAGTGCTGCGGTCATAGCTTCAAGTGCTTTTGGAATGACTTTAAAAATAAAGCACAGCGAAGAACAGGTAGAAAACCTAGTAATCGGATCGGGATATGGTGGCGCCGTTGCTGCTTTGCGACTTACTAAAGCAGGAAAAAAAGTAGTAATGCTGGAAATGGGTTTAGACTGGGAAAAAGAAAACGCCAAGTTCAAACCCTTCTCGAATCTTATAACGCCCAAAAATAATTCGACATGGTTGCACAAAGCATCGCAGGCGCCGATGATGAATATTGCACATTTCAACAAAAAATTTACTGGTGTTTTGGCCCGCATGGATTTTGAAAATATAAAAGTCTATGCAGGACGCGGCGTTGGAGGCGGATCTCTCGTAAATGGCGGAATGGCAGTACAACCTAAAAAAGATTACTTCAAAGAAGTTTTCCCCGATTTGGATAGCGATAAATTTTGGAATACTTATTTTCCATTGGCTCAGAAGGAACTTGATGTAAACGAAATACCTAACGATTATTACCAAAAAACTCCGTATTATAAATTTGCAAGAGTAGGTGAAAGTGAGGCGCATCACGCAGGATTTAAAACTGTAAAAGTGCCTAATGTGTATTCTTTTGAATATATGAAGAGGGAAGAAGCGGGAGAAGTTCCCAAATCTGCATTGGCAAAGGAAGTAATTTATGGCAATAATCACGGCAAGCAAAGTCTTGAAAAAACTTATTTGAAGAAAGCACTAGCAACTGATCTGCTAACTATAAAAGACCTGCATCGGGTCGACTATTTTACGCAAACTGAAAAAGGGTATGCTGTTTTTGTTGACATCCTTGATACCGAAGGGCAAGTAGTTGCCAAGAAAACCATAAACTGCAAAAAACTATTTCTAAATGGTGGAAGTCTCGGAACGACAAAACTTTTGCTGGCTTCTAAGTTCAAAGGAAAAATGTCAAATTTTGATTCTACGGTTGGAACTACTTGGGGAAATAATGGAAATGTTATGACTGGCCGAAATATGGTTAACACACTCTTTAACCGTGTTGAGGACGAAGCGATTCAAAAAAATCACAGTACAGGTACAGGTTCACAACAATCTACAATTCCCGTTTCGGGCATTGACAATTGGGACGATAAAAAGCACTCCTTTTTTGCGGAGATTTCTCCCTTACCAATGGGAATGGAGGTTCACACCGCATTATATTTGATAATAAATCGGGTTCCAAACCCTGGAAGCATTTTGTACGATGCTGCCAATAATGATATTAAAATTAATTGGGAAGAGAAAAATTATAAACATACAGTTGAAAACGCAAAATACTTTGTCAAGAAAATGAATAAGGCAAATGGTGGCACAGCTTCGGGATTATTGTGGCAGGGCGGTTACGGTCCAGATATATGTTATCATCCACTTGGAGGCGCAGTACTGGGAAAAACGACCGATCTTTTTGGAAGAGTAAAAGGCTACCAGAATCTATACATAACCGATGGCGCCTTGATTCCTGCAAGTATTGGCGTCAATCCTTTTCTAACAATTACGGCAATCGCGGAGTATTGTATGGAAGAAATTTTGAAACGAGATTTTTAGGTAAAAGTAATTTTAATCTATTTTAAAACCGCTAATTATAGAAATTTGCGATATTATAATTTGGGCGGCCTGTGGCTGTTTCATTCTTCACAGCCACAACCGGGCCATCCACTATATCTTTGCTGCTACAACTACTATTTGATACAAGGAAATCTGGGTATTTCCGTCACCTTGCAAAATTTAGGCAAGCAGCAAAGGATGCCGCTCCTGTCCCTGCCGCAATGCCGAGTTGAAAAACGTGACTGGTAATTTCACCAAAATATTAAATTTCCAGCCACCAATTACAATTTATCTTTTGATAAAACTTCATACTATTTAAAAATTTAGCTGAAAATGATGATTGAGATCTTCCTCAAAATTTTCAATGGATGGTAGGTCCGATTGTATTATCTAAGTTATATGGTTTTTGCTGAAAGTCACTTTCTCTTTAAATTAATGAACAAGGCGCGAAGCAGTTTTTAAAAAACCAGAAAATCTTGAATTTAAAGGGATTTTTGTTTAAAGTTTATATTTTTAAAGCAATAATATAGTAAGTTCACATTTAATCAGTTACTTACAAAATCTAAAAACCCTAGATCAATATGCTGTGTCATACAATTCTAACAAAGGTTTGTCATCAACGTTATTATTTTTAAAAAAATCAAAACATCTTCTAAATAACTATGAAGTTGATAAATTGACGAACAGTTGTCTAAATAGATAGTACAATCTTAAAAAAATGCAAGAACAAAATCATAATAAAGACTTCATATGTAGAATAGTTTAGAAGATTATTTGCTATTTAACA
>CBDUDY010000098.1:0-8321 GCA_965366055.1 uncultured bacterium | reverse complement strand
AATTTAATTAGCAGAAAATTTAGGACCATTTTTTTTGGCAAAATAATAATTATTTAATATTACAGTAAAAAACGTTTTTTTTACTGTACTCCATAGTTTAAATCTGTAGGGAATGGAATCATATCGATAAAATCTGCACAGGCTTTTCTGCCAAGACTTCATTATTGGTTTCTCAAGCCTATCGAAGCCTTTATTGTTGGCAAATCGGTTTATTTTTCGTTAGGTTTTTTTTCGGAATTCTTTTTTATATGTATCAATACCCTATCGTGAATTTTATGTATTATTAAATCACTCCATATCTGCCAATAAAAAGTGGGTTTTATATTGTGATAATACCAAGTTGTTCCTTCAAGTAACGTTTTTCCGTTTTCTAATTCAGTTAATTTAAATTGTCCTTTTTTTGAAACAAAATAATCGTGTAAATGTGGTGCATCAATATTCCAAAAACTCAATTCCTTCATTGGTGCAGGTTGTTCAAGAACATCAAATTTCAATAATTTACCCTCACTCCAAACTGTTATAGGTTCTACAAAACTTCCTGTGGTAAAATTACAATATCTTACAGACCCGATTCCTTTTCCGACAATTTTTGCGTTAATCGGATATGCAATTCCCGTTTTAAATATAAATTCAGTAGGATCATCTAATTCTGGAAATTCAATTACGTTTTCCCAAACACGCATAGGTTTAGCATTTATAACAATCGAAGTCGTTACCGAAGTCAATTCGGGTTCAATTTTATTTTCAACAAAAGAAGTTAACGGAACTATTGCTATAAGAATTAATAGAGTTGATGGAGTAGCATTTTTTGATTTTTGCGATAATTCATATCCTATCAAACTACCAATCCAAGTGAATAATATTCCGATAGGTGCAGCCATCACGATACAAATCAACCCTTCTATTGCAAAAATAATTAATGACAAAGTACAAATTGCAAGAGTCGTATAACCAATCCAAAATGCTTTACTTTTCGTTATTCTATTTTTGTAACCATATAGGAATGTTGCACAAAATCCAATTAGAAACGGAGTTAATATAAAAAGTGCAATTCCGTATTCTCCAATTCCATAAATTCCCCAAAGCGACAAAATTCCAACAATACAAACTGTAATTGTTACCGAAACCCATTTTCGCTTAGTTTCATTTAAATGTATTAATTTGTCAAATATTTTCATTTATTATATACTGTGCTTTTATTTTTTATCGTCATAAAACTACATTGCGGCATAAGAATGTTATGTGAGGCACATTTTAGCACGAATCTTTCTAACTACATATTAACTGCAGTAAATTCATCGTTTTTCCAAACATGCTCAGACTATATCATAGTTTATACGCGGTGCTGTCCAAGGTTTTTATTTCGCGATTCTAAAATCATTTAATGCAATTTGTTGAATCATATATGGCCACATTTCAGTTCCTTTCGCGCCAGAATAAGTTCCAACATTTGAAGTGTATTTAAACTCCCCATCTTCTGCTATTTGAATGTCGGAATTATATTTGAGATTGTATTCTGTACGATTTTTCATTAGTAGAAGGACTTTCATATTTTTATCTCTTTCTTCCTCTGTTTCTCCGTTTGTTCCTAAACAAAAATAAAACTCAATTGTTCCATTTTTTTCTTCATTCTTAAACAGCGAATCATTTTCCCAAGTATCAATAATACTTTGAAAGGGCTCAAACTCGATGATAGAATAATTAAAATTTGTAGAATCAGTTGGATGCAATTTTATCGTAAATTTAGTTCCTAATGGAAAAGCAAAACCATTAGCTGCTTCTGTTGGTAAATCTTGAGAATATGCTCCGAAGCTAATTATCAATATTAAAATTATGATTAGTTTTTTCATCCAAATATTTTTTTTAAGGCTGTACAACTCAACTATCTAACTAGCTTATAGATAAAACACGGTTGACCTATATAAGCTTGCCTCTTATTGCATTGATCGCTAATATATTAATTTTATTCGATTATCGTGATCATCTATTTAATTTAAGAATCGGATTCACAAAATGCAGTACTACTGATTAAGAAACACTTAAATTTAATATTAACAAAATTGATTTTCGATTTCGAATTGATATTGATATTGATAGCTAAACGTTCAACTTTGGGTGTTTTTTAGAATTACGAGTTTCAAAAATGTCGTGTAGCAAATAAAAATAGAGTAAGTGAGACAATTTTACTCTGAACGAAAAATTAACCAATTCCCAGAAGTATTCTCTTGTTGCAGCTTGAGCATAATAGCATTGAAAACCTTCCACCTTCACGCTGAGGTTTTTGAGATCATTTCGGTAAAATTTACAATATTTTGTTTAGAATTTTAATTTTTAGAACTTCTCTCAATGACCTTACTTCAATGGTAACAAAGTTTTGCGAGAGGGATAGAAGTGGAAATCCTTTCTTGTGGCTTTGCGAAGCAAAAGCTACAAGAAAGATTGGGAACGAATAGCCCGACCTGAGCCGCATTAAAGTTGAAATTTTGCAGAGGTCGTCGTGGCGAAGGTCTCGCCCTAATTCAAAAAAAAAAGATCTTATTTAAGCTGTTATTTGTTCGAATTCATTCAGATAGACTATTGCTACAATTGCTCCTTTACAAACCTTCTAATATTTAGGTCAATTTATTTTTCCTTAAAGTCTAATTGCATACTTTTGGGCAAAATAAATTCATATCGATGAGTACTACCAAGCACAACTGGACTAAGGACGAAATTATTGAGATATACAATAGACCTTTGATGGATCTTCTTTATGAAGCTGCCACAACGCACAGATTGCATCACGATCCAAATGTAGTGCAAGTTTCTACTTTACTATCTATAAAAACTGGTGGTTGTCCTGAAGACTGCGGATATTGTCCTCAGGCTGCGAGATACCACACAGATGTAAAAGGGAATGATTTAATGTCTGTTTCTCAGGTAAAAGCTCAAGCTTTGCGTGCAAAAGCTGGCGGATCTTCACGTGTTTGTATGGGTGCTGCATGGAGAAATGTGAAAGACGGTGCCGAATTTGATGATGTACTTGAAATGGTACGTACTATCAATAAACTTGATATGGAAGTATGTTGTACTTTGGGAATGCTTACCGAAAATCAGGCGCAGAGACTTGCAGAAGCTGGACTGTACGCTTACAATCACAACCTAGATACATCTGAAGAGTATTATAAAGAAGTAATTTCGACAAGAGGATTTAACGATCGTCTACAAACTATCGAAAACGTGCGTAAAACCAACGTAACGGTTTGCAGCGGTGGAATCATAGGAATGGGCGAAAGTATCGAAGACAGAGCCGGAATGCTTGTTGCTTTGGCTACTTTGAACCCTCAGCCAGAATCGGTGCCGATTAATGCACTTGTTCCGGTAGAAGGAACGCCAATGGAAGAAGAGAAACCGGTAGAGATTTGGGAAATGATCAGAATGGTCGCTACTGCGAGAATTGTAATGCCCGAAACGCAAGTTAGACTATCGGCTGGACGAACGAATATGAGTCGCGAAGGACAGGCAATGTGCTTCTTTGCTGGTGCAAATTCGATCTTTGCAGGTGATAAACTTTTGACAACTCCAAATCCAGATGTAAACGAAGACATGAAAATGTTTGAAACTTTGGGAATGATTACTCAAAAGCCATTTACAAAAATCTCTCAGCCTAAAACTGTTGAAGCGGCAGATTCTCAATTTGAATCTCTCGGCGAAAAACCAAAATGGAGTCGACCTGAGCATAAAATTGAAAGAAATCTTGAGCATTCAGGTAAAAAATAATTTTTTAGCTATTGCTAAAAGAAAAAGTCCCAAAGAAATTTCTTTGGGACTTTTTTATTATGACGAAACCTCCACATTTCTATTTTTAGAATTTAAAAGATAATTTTCTGAGAGACTATTTGTCCGTTTTCAAGTTTTGCTTTCACAATAATTGGTTGTTTCGAAATTAAGTTGAAAGGAATTTCGAGGTAAAGCGAATTCTGATTGTCGGATTGTAGTAGGAGTCGTCCGAGAACATCGTAAATGGAAACCTCAACTATGGAATCTGTTGAAGATTTTAGGTAGACAATTCCATTTTTTCCAAGTATCTGCATTTTAGATGGAGTGTTATTGGGATGCGAAGTGGATAATTCAGTACCATATCTAAGTTGAAATCTATTATTAAAAACTCCAGTTAGAGAGTTGAAAAAATATGGAGCTGTTTTCAGATCGTGAAAAACATTTAAGTCTTTATCTTCGAGAATGATCGGTGTATCTTCCGAGAAAATTCCATCAACATCTTTTATACTAATGGCTAAATCCCCTAAATGGTTTAGCGTAAAGCCAAGCGGAACGATATCATCGTAATTAAACGGTAGGGCGCGACCTTGAATTACAAATGATTCAGTATTGATAAGGGAGTAAAAACTGTGATCGCCTCTGCTCTCAAATCCACAATCATAAAAATGATCCTTATCCATTGTCGCTTCCTCGGCATATCCGACTAGTATACTTCCTATTTCTGACGTTGTAGTGTTAATTAAATCTAGCCAGATTCTACTTTTATCTTCGGTACTAATGGCATTCTGACTTCTGTAGAAATTCGTATTATCATAAGGCGCAAAAGCATCATCGTAGCGCATTGCATTTTTAAATACAACTGAAGTTCCTGAAGCAGCAGCGTCAAGCATATTTACCATAAAACCTTGTGCGGCGGCAATTTTCCCATTAAAAGTATTTGGCGTAGATGTACCTAATTTATTGTAAATAGTATAATCGGAAGCATTGTAATTATAGGCAAAATCAGCGTAATACGGATCCTGCGTCGAGGTTGGCAAAGTGGCGTGTGTCCAAATATAAACTGCACCGGCGACAACTGATACATTTTCTACTAAAAACTTTTCAGCATCTATTGCAGAAGGATATGGGTTACCAATTAAATTCCAATTATCATCGTCTTTGGTGGTTGGTAAGTTATTTGGATTGCTAGGTTCAGCATCATAGGGAACTCCATCGTAATCTCCTCGTAATACTGGTATAGTTATTACGCCATTATTAGGTTTTCCTGTAAATATGCCTGTCAGCGGTTGAGGAGTTGTAGCACCATTTGAAGCTTTCGCAATATAACCTCTTCCTAAAGTCATAGTAGATGACGGGATTTCCCAATTTCCTAATGTTTCGTTTAAATTCAAAAGTAAAGTACTCCATTGATAATGGCTATTCCCTGGCAAACTTAAAGTAGTAAAATCAGCTACAGGACTACTCCAATATACAAAATCGGAGTTTTTAACTTGTGCAGTTCGTTTATAATTTACTCCTGTTCCTACATTTGAATCCACCTCAGAAATTTGGATTAACTGTCCGTTGTTTTCAACTTGCAATGTCCCAGCAGTTGTAATTACGGATTCACGAACTGTTATAACTTCATTAGTGTTGACAAGTAAATTGCCAGCAAGAACTGTAAGTTTTTCATTTACAAAAATATTTGATGGGTTTCCCAGAGTTTTTTGTCCGCTTCCGCTAATAGTGAGATTGGCGTATGATGACAGTAAAAATGGGCTCACAATTTGGCTAGCTCCGGCGTATTCAATTGTACTTAAAGGATTAAGCGTGATGGTAGGATTATTAGTGTTCGAAATTGCAGTATTTGAACCACCGCTAAAACCGTAGCTGTTTGAAAGCTTAAAAGTTCCAGTCGGAGTCACCGTAAAAGTTCCTAAGGGCTGAAATTTTATATTTGAATTTAAAGCATCTCCTAAAGCATCAGTTCCTACGTTTGAACCCGAAATTACGATATTGGCATATAGCGGAATGCTGTTGATAAGCCGAACCTTTTGTAGGGTTGCCGCCGAATTATTATTATATTCAATAGTAGTATTTGGACCCAAGCTGTATTCGCCTGTTGCATCTGGTTTTACCCCAGTTCCTGCAGTTATAAAACGAGAATTTTCAGTCATCGTAAATGTAGGAGACGCGGGTGTCATTCCTAGTGAGCGTAATTTGACATCTACAATAGCATTTTCGGTAATTATAATACTGTTTGTGACTGATGTTGCAGAACTTATTCCTTTAAAGTTTAAGCCTAAGGTATTGCTTCCGCTAAATTTAAGACCGTAATAAGTAGGCGTACCAGAAATTACTTGTGTCTGGTTGATTGCTGAAAAATCAATTAGACCTCCTGTCAGATCGTAATTCCCATAATTTGAAAGTTTGGGAAGATAAGTAGTTTCAGGATTGGAAGTAAAAAAACTTGATACATGATATTCTCCACCACTCATTTTCAATCTCCCAGTTCCATGAAAATCTTTATTATTAGATCCAAAAACTTTTCCTTTTTGGATTTCAAGTTTACCACCAGAAGGATCAAGAGCAGTTGAGTTCGTAATATTTACATCGGATGTTACAGTTAATGACAAATTATCTTGCTCCATATTGACATATACTTGTTTGCCGCTCGCAGTACTTGGAAGACCGGTCCCAGTAATTTGATTTTCTTTTCCTATGTACCAAAAAGTAGCAAGGCTGTTATAGGTCGGAGCATTAGTTGTCTGTACATTTCCCAATGAATTTGAAGTGTTATTTATACCGTTCGGAGA
This sequence comes from uncultured bacterium, assembly GCA_965366055.1. GTDB lineage: Bacteria > Bacteroidota > Bacteroidia > Flavobacteriales > Flavobacteriaceae > Flavobacterium. Next base: position 1,767 of record CBDUDY010000098.1, on the reverse strand, counting down.
AGTGATTTTTAAAGTTGAACCTAGGGCGCTAAAGAATTTAGTCCCACCCGCGGTTCCAGCTCGAGAAATATTAAGAGAAGTTGTTCCGTTAAAACCAAAGTCTAATGTTGCACCATCAAGTACGTTGAAAGTGCTATTTGATCCTAGTCGCAGATCTTGGTTTATAAGCTGTAAGTTGCTACCAAATTCTGCATTAAATATTATATTAGAATTGCTCGCTGCAGCATTGGTTACCACATTAATTTGTTGCAAAGCACTTCCATTAAAATTGAAATAACTATTTTCTAAGGATGTTGAATTTTTGATGTTGGCATTAGAAATACAAGTAAGGTTACCCTTTAAATTAAAAGTTGTTAATCCTATCGTGGAATTACCAGCACGTAATTCCAATAGTGCCGAACCTGTCATAAATAGTTCTCCCTCAATATTGATAACTGAATTACCAGAATTACCGGCATATATTCTAGAGAAACCGTTTGATAATGACATATTGCCTCTAATTGTAAAATCTAAGTTTCCACCAGTTTTAAAATTTATTGCGTTGAAAAATCCTGATTCTACAATAAAGTTGCCCCCTATTCCTGAAATTACATTTGAGGCACCATCAGCCAATTTTACTTTTCGAATTCCTCCTGCTGTTGAATTGCTTAAGTTTCTAAAAATTAAATTTCCGTGAGCTAAATTTTTGTTAGTACTAGCTTCTAGTAGAACGACATCACCAGAAATGGAAGTTGATGGCATATCAATAACAATATTTCCAAAACCAGCATCGTAGCTATTAAATGTATTCGATGCCACTCTAACTCCATTATAGAAGGGAGCAGTAGTGCTTACTTCAAATAAAACTAGGTTTGAATTTGGATGAAAAATTTCAGTACCATTCCATATCGTAGAGTTAAAATCGACATTGTAATTAATCTCTACTGTCCCATTATTTTCTACTTCAAACATTCCATTATTCCTAAATGCAAGATCTGTCCTTAATTTTCCTCCATCATATATATAAATGCTACCAGTAAATGACCCAGAACTTTTGACTAAAAAAACCGCAGCTCCCATAATTTTTAATTTAGCACCTGTAAATGGAAACGTGGCGGGACTTGTAACCGTGTGTCCACTACTGATATAAACATTATTGCTAGTATTTAATGGCGGAGTCATATTTGCAACCCAATTAGTTCCATCGTACCGCTGCCAGGTCGCTATTCCTCCTCCAGCTGTAGTCTTCCATAAACCACTACTTGATGATTTGTAATCTCCAACTGTGTAATTTATGGCAGTTATATTAAAGGGGAGACTTACCAAAGGCATAAAGGAGGAAGAGGTTGCGTTTAATGTTAAGCCCGTACCTGCGGCAGAGTGTACAATTGAAGAAAAGGTGGCAAGACCTAAATTGAAACTCGCAGATAGCGGAGAGCCGTTCATTGTGCCTGTAGAAGTCACGGATGCAAGGCTTGAAAAATTGACATCTCGCCGATTATACTGGTCGACAGCTTCAAGAATTACTGCTGGCATCGCAGCATTTATTGCAGTTGTTTGTGGCTGAGTATTGTACATTAACTTCGTCGCAGTAACATTTAACCGATTTCGGTTATTAGAAACTATATCAGATTGTGCTCCGCCCGCATTTGGAAATGCAAATGCAGATCCACCAGGTGAAGAAGAAGCAGAAGTTACTGAGAAAATAAGTTTAGTTTGATCTAGCACCTGATTTTCATCGATAGAAATTCTAAGGTGAATATTTTGGTAATCTTCATCATCGGCTGT
>CBDUDY010000097.1:0-8434 GCA_965366055.1 uncultured bacterium | reverse complement strand
CTGCTTAGTTTACGAGAAACTGTCAATGGTTATATTTTTAACTGTTGGCAGTTTTTTCATTTTTAGCTGTTAGCTATCAGCTTATAGCCCTTAGCCTCCGTCTTTGTGGAGATTATGCATTGCGAGTAATTTTAGGCTTTCGCCGAAAGAATATTAGCAACACAATTTGGGTCATTAAAAAGTTTAGTCTTCGCAAGATATTTAGCGTGGGATTTTGCCTTCGGTTGAAGCAGTAATTTTTAATTAAAAACGATTAGATTATGGAAGACGAAGAAAAGAACTCTCACAATTAAAGAACTTATATTTTATTAAAACATAAATTAATACTTTAAACAAATAATTGTAATACACTTATTTCCAAATACATATATATTTTTTAAAACGAAGTTTTGTTTTTTATATTTTCGGGAAAGATGATTATTGTGAGAAAATCATTCAACATTCTGATCCAAAATAAGTTTCTACAAAAAGTAAATTATTCCGTTCAAATTCATGTTTATTTATTGAACCGCAATTAAAACTTCTACCAAACAACTTTGTAATTATTAAAAAAATATCCGCTCGTTGAAGCGGATATTTACTTTGAATCCATCCAAGCAACGATTCTTTTTTAGGAAACTCTCCGGACATCCCCTGAATCTTGCTTTGCGTTGCTTTAAAACTACTTTGACACCAAAGACTCATTATGTTAGTTAAAGCAAGATATCGTTGATCTAAAGGCTTATTTTCATATACTAAATATAATATTGAAACTTTCTTTGCAGTTATTTAGTAAAGCAATTTGATCTACTCACTAACCTTTGCCCATTCTGGAACTTCCCACTTAATTGACTTGTCATACCACAAAGCGCCTTCACGCACCACAAGCGGTGATTCGAAGTTGTTTGTATACAAACCGCCCGTACCCAAACCTTGAGGCATTTTACTTTCCAAACAATAGGTAAATTGAGCAATCGCATTCAACCCGATATTGGATTCCAAAGCGGAAGTAATCCACCAACCGATATTTAGTTTTTCGGCGATTTCAATCCATTGCATTGTGCCCTTAAAACCACCAACCAAACTTGGTTTCAAAATGATAAACTGAGGTCGGATTTTACTCAATAATTCTTCTTTTTCTTCAACCGAAAAAACTCCAATTAGCTCCTCATCGAGTGCAATGGGAATTTTTGTCGTTTTTGCGAGCTCTGCCATTGTGTCATACTGCTTTATTTGGATTGGTTGTTCAATGCTATGTATTTGATAACCAGATAATATTTCTAATTTACTTAAAGCTTCATTTGCAGTAAATCCACCGTTTGCATCGACCCTAATTTCCATCATTTCGGGAGTGAAATGTGAGCGAATATAGGCTAATAATTCGACTTCTTTGTCAAAATCTATTGCCCCAATTTTGAGTTTTATGCAGTTAAAACCAGCTTCGATTTTCTCCTCGATTTGACTCTTCATTTCTTCGGAAGTTCCCATCCAAACAAGTCCATTTATCGGAATGCTCTTCTCCCCTTTTTCGAACTCCGAAGGAAATAATTCGAAAGGAGTTTTGCCTTCAAGCGACTTAAATGCAGTTTCGATTCCGAACTGTATTGATGGGAATTCGATTAGCTGATTCCACAAACGAACAGGTCCTAAATGGATGTTTTCGCAAGTCCATTTGAGCTTTTCTTCGTAATCATCGCGATCGTCAATACTCAAGCCACGAAGTATTCCGCACTCGCCTATTCCGATCTTTCCATCCTTTTCGAGTACTATAAACCAAGTTTCCTTAGTTAAAAGCACACCGCGTGATGTGCCACTCGGTTTTTTGAACTCGAGCACATATTTGTGATAATTTGCAGTCATAATAGTATGGTTGTAATGAATGAGAAGCTTCTAACCCTGATAGAAGCGTAAATCCCGGAGGACTAATGCTGATTTTTTGCCGACAGAAAAGAGCGACCAACGGAAGCTCCTTTTATGGCGTTGCAAAAAACAGCATTAGACCGAGGAATTGAAGAGTATAGCAGGAAAAAGTTCCTGAAAAAAATTATAATTCTAAAGATTCGCCAATTTCTAAAAGCATTAAATCCTTTCCTTTATCGAAGAATTTAACCTTTGCTTCGGCGTGATCAATTTTGATGTAACCAAAAGTATCGTAGTGATAGCCGAGGATTTTGTCGCATTGTACAAAATCTGATGCGATAATTGCATCATCGACATCCATTGTGAAATTGTTTCCAATCGGCAGAATCGCAAGATCCAGCTTGGTACGCATCGGAATCAATTTCATATCCATCGTAAGCGCTGTATCTCCAGCAATGTAAATGTTTTTATGCTCGCCTTCTATCACAAAACCAGCAGGATTTCCGCCATAAGTTCCATCAGCAAAGGAACTCGAGTGAATTGCATTGACCATTTTTACTCGGCCAAAATCAAAATTCCAGCTTCCGCCGTGATTCATAGAGTGCGTTGTAAAGCCTTTATGTTCATAGTAACTAGCAATCTCAGCGTTTGCCACAATTGTAGCGTTTGTGCGCTTAGCAATCGTCTCCACATCGAGAGTATGATCCTGATGTGCGTGCGTTAGCAGAATAAAATCAGCCTTCAATTCGTTAATATCGATATGTGAAGCCTGCTCATTTGCCGAAATATATGGATCGACGAGGATATTTATATTTCGAATTTTAAGTCCTAAAGATGCGTGACCGTAGAAAGTAATAATCATAATAGTAGAATTTAAGCATTATTTACAATGATGTCTGAAATTAAATATATCAAGCCTAAACACAATAAAACCGAAATAAAGAACGTGCTCAAAGCTAGTTTTTTAAGCTCCGGATCAAGTGCTCTTGGATCTGTATTGCGAGCAACACGACGCAAATGAAGCGTCAAAGGAATAAATGCGATTAGAAATAAATATTGGTCAAATTTGAATCCAACGCCATTATAGATCAAAGCAAAAATGATCATACAGACCATTGCGCCAATCACTAAAAAGAAGTGGTATTTCTTGGCCGCTGCACCTCCGATTTTTACCACCAAAGTGTTTTTTCCAGCTTTTCTGTCTGAAATCTCATCTCTCATATTGTTTAAATTCAATACTCCAGTACTTAACAATCCAATTGAGATAGCAGGCAGAACTAACTGTAAATCAACTTGTTTTGAATGTAAAAAATTTACTCCTAAAGTACTTACTAAACCAAAAAACACAAATACAAACATATCGCCGTAACCTCGGTATCCGTAAGCTGTGTTTCCAACCGTATATCTAATCGCCGAAGAAATTGCGAGAATTCCCAAGCCTAAGAAGAACAAAGAATAGCCAATATTTTCTTTTCCAAAAGCGAAATAAATTAATGCAATTGCAGAAATTAGGGTTAAAAAGGAAGTGATAACAATTGCCTTTTTCATTGCTGCTGGCGAAATTACTCCGCTCTGTATAGCGCGCTTTGGACCTACTCGATCATCATTATCGGTGCCTTTGATTCCGTCGCCATAATCATTAGCAAAATTGGATAAAATTTGAAGTCCAAGAGTGGTAATGATGGCAAATGAGAACACTTTCCAACTGAATACATCTGTAGGCGTCAAAATTTCTTTTGTAGGATTTGCAAGTGCGTAGATACTTCCTACGAGAATTCCGGAGATTGATAATGGTAATGTTCTTAAGCGCGCGGCTTCGATCCAATGTCTCATTGAGCTATTTTTATTTTGTTCTATTTAATTACATCCAATTGCTATTGGAGTTTTCTATTTGGTAAATCCATCTATTTACGCTGTTTTGCAACAATGTATAATTTCCTAGTGTAAATGAAATATTCCCAGCCGCAGTATGTATTGTTACACTTCCTATGTCGATAGATTTGTGCCAGAAACGCTGTGATGTTGTAATTGCCTGAATTTTTTGAATACTAACTCTCTCCTTTTCCACATCCCACGCACCACTTTGCCGGATTATCGTTTCTGCTCCTATTTCGAGGTGGTAATTTTTATAGCTAAAATAAGAAATAAGCAAGACAGTAAAAATATAGAGCGGAATAATTATCCCAAAGTTATCAATGTTTTGTTTCGTGTTGAAGTAAAAAGATAAGTAAAAAATTGCAGGAATTCCAATGAAAATAAACAATGTGAATACTAATTTTCTCCAATTTGGTTTTAATTTCAGCGGATGTTCCTCGGTTGTATCGAAAAGCATTTTCATAATTGCTTGACTTTCTGCTTTATCGCAACCTGGAATTTCTAATATTGATTTTGAGTTCTCAGCATTTCCGCCAAGCGCTTGCCTGATTTTAATTTGAAAAAGGTTCATCTTTTTCTGAAAGAAGTTTTGCGAAATGCTTGCAATCTGAACTCTTTGTGGCCTTAAAAGCGTGCTTTTAGTCTTTAAAAGCCCAAAAGAAAGGAGCAACGAATTGTTTTCTTTTACAATTGTAAAGTTGAAGTACTTTAGTATAATTGTAACTACATTAATTACTAAAATCAGGAAAATCCCAACTGTAGCAAGGATAATCGTCAATTGCAGTCCTATACTTTGATTTAGATAACTGTCAATTTGCTTTTCATCTATAACTTGATTTTCTGCAAACTTCATTATATTATCATAGATCGTAACCCCAAAAGCAAGTAGTAGCGAAATGGTTTTTAAATAATTGGAAGTGATTCCGACTTTAAAAAGCGACATAAAACCAATGGTCATAAAGGTTTCCTGTTGAGAAGTTAGATTATCTTGCAGTTCTTCTTCTACAGATTTAGTGCTTTGAAAATTTAAAAGCTGCGATTTAAGCATTGTCGCCGCTCTGTGCGAAAGCGCTTTTATCTTAGCTTCACTCCCAGAAGCGCCCGCTGTATCTACTTCAAGAGTATAAACATCGATAATTCGTTGTAAAAGGTTTTGAGTGATATTGACCTGCTGAATTTTTGTCAACTGAATAACCGTTTTAGTTTTATTTAAAACGCCGTGGCTAACCACAAATTCTTCTTGCTCTAGATCAACATAGAATCTAAAGTTTAGATATTTGAGGTAGGCCGCAATAGCCATTACTGCAAAAATTCCAACTGCGGTTAAGGCAATATAAAATTTATTTATTGATTCGAGTTTAAAGAGGTAGACAACCAAAAGTGGCCAAAAAGCACGAGCGGTTTTTTGGATTGTATCGGCAAACATTACAAGGATTCCGATTTTAGATTGACGTTGCGGCTCTTGAAACTGTGTATCCATTTACAGCTGCTTTAGAATTTTGGCGGTCAGAAGAATTTTGATTCGCTCAGCCTCTTCTTTCTTGATTCCAGGAATTTCGATATCGCTACCTTTTCCGCCTGCGGTAAAGATTCCGACTTTAGCAAGACCGAATTGCTTTGAAACCAAACCTTCAAATAAAGTTACGTGCTGAACTCTATTATAAGGTATTATAGTTGTATTAATTGTAATAAAACCACTTTGATAGATTACATCGTGGTCTCTAAAAGCATATTTTTTACTTTTAAAAGAAAAGTATTTTACCACAAATACTAAAACACATAAAACCGCGTAGGCGCTGGAAATAATAAAAATATCAACCGGAATTTCTGGATTAAAGTAAAAAAACGAAAAACCAGCGATACCTAAAATCAGAATAAATATGAAACTATTTATCAAAACTACTTTCCAATAATCAGCTTCAAGAGGTGTTAAAACTACTTCTTGGTAAGCGGGAAAATCGTCAGTCTGAATTTTTTGATTTGTAAAGTTCTCCAATTATTTTTAGTGTTATAGTTTAAGATAGAGCAAAAAAAAGGCTGTTTATGGCAGCCATTTCTTTTCAAAATTTGGTTTCCTTTTTTCTAAAAAAGCATCTCGGCCTTCCTTTGCTTCTTCGGTCATATACGCAAGTCTTGTTGCTTCGCCAGCAAAAACTTGCTGTCCAACCATTCCGTCATCGGTTAAATTCATTGCGAACTTCAACATTTTGATAGACATTGGTGATTTTCCAAGTACTTCCTGAGCCCATTCGTATGCAGTATTTTCTAGCTCATCGTGAGGAATTACGGCATTTACCATTCCCATATCAAAAGCTTCTTGAGCTGAATAATTTCGACCTAAAAAGAAGATTTCTCTTGCTCTTTTCTGTCCAACCATTTTGGCAAGATAGGCAGATCCATATCCACCGTCAAAACTAGTTACATCGGCGTCGGTCTGTTTAAAAATAGCGTGTTCTTTGCTCGCAAGAGTCATATCGCAGACCACGTGCAAACTGTGACCACCGCCAACTGCCCAACCTGGCACAACGGCAATAACCACTTTTGGCATAAAGCGAATAAGCCTCTGAACTTCTAGAATATTCAATCTGTGCATTCCATCCTCGCCTACATATCCTTGATGACCTCTAGCTTTTTGATCTCCACCACTACAAAAAGAATAAACTCCGTCTTTACTCGAAGGCCCTTCTGCCGATAGCAGTACTACTCCAATTGAAGTATCTTCCTGAGCATCATAAAATGCTTGGTACAATTCCGCCGTAGTTTTCGGTCGGAAAGCATTGCGTACGTCAGGTCTGTTAAACGCGATTCGCGCCACACCATTGCACTTTTTATAAGTGATATCTTCAAATTCTTTTGCGGTAGTCCATTGAATTTCAGCCATAATAAACAGAAAAAGTTTTAGATAGTTTGTATTATATAATGAGAATTAGATTTATTCTTGGTCTTTCACAAGATAAATTCCATCTTCCTTAATTTCGATTAGTTTTTCTTTATAAAGTAATCCAATTGCCTTTTTAAAGGTTTTCTTACTCATTTTCAGAACTGTTTTGATGTCTTCAGGATGCGAATTGTCATTTAATCTCAAGAAACCACGGCTTGCTTTAAGCTCATCCATAATAAGTTGAGAATTCGGCTCCACATTTTCGTAACCAGGTTTTTGAAGCATTACGTCAATCTTATTATCAGGACGAATTGTCTTAATCCATCCAATCATACGATCTCCGGTGCGAATCGTTTCATCAAAGATTTGATCTTTGTAAACCAAGCCTTTGTATGCTTCGTTGATAATCACATTTACCCCAGAATCTGTGATATGCGACACAATTAAGTCAACTTCTTCGCCTTCTTCAACCTTTAAATCCTCATTTTTAAGGAACTGATTTGTTTTACTTGAACCCACAAGACGATTTGTTTTCTCGTCCATAGTCATATAAATTAAGTAACGTTTTCCTTTTTCCATCGGACGTGCTTGCTCTTTAAATGGAACAAAAAGGTCTTTTTCAAGTCCCCAATCCATAAAAGCTCCAAACTCATTGATATAATTCACACGTAAAAGTGCAAATTCGTGCAGGTAAATATATGGTTCTAATGTTGTTGCAACAGGTCTTTCTTCGTGATCCAAGTAGAGGAAAACGGTAATTTTATCTCCAATTTCGTAGTGTTCTGGAACGTATTTATTTGGCAATAACACAACATCTTCGCTATCGTCTGTTCCTAGATATAGTCCCGGTGGCGTGTGTCTTAATATTGTTAAGGTATTATCTACTCCTATATTCATTGTAATGTATTCTAAATTTATTTGTGTAAAGATACAAAGATTGAAACTCTCTAATAATATTATGTTTGTAATAAGATTAGGCGAATTTATCTCCGTTTAAACTGCTTTGAAATAGTCTAATAATATCTGATCGTTGATCAAAGTTGGGGTAAAAATTTCAAGTATTGCTGGTTTCGAATTATCTTGATAGAATTTCGGAATTTCTTCTTCTAGAGTTTTTTTATCGCTTGCGCTAAAATACGTAAAGCCATACATATCAGCTAAATTTTCGGCATTTAGGTTATGTGAAGTTTCGAAAAATTCATTGAAAACCTGAGTTTCCTGATGTCCTGGCAAAATTCTGAAGATTCCTCCTCCTCCATTATTTACAATGATAATTTTGAAATTTGAAGGGATATATTTATTCCATAAAGCATTGCTATCATAGAGAAAGCTAATATCTCCGGTGATTAAAACGGTCTGTTTCTCTTGAGCATAAGCAGCTCCAATTGCGGTAGAAGTACTTCCGTCGATTCCGCTTGTTCCTCTATTACAGAAAACGGCAATTGAAGGATCAATATCAAAAAGCTGTGCGTATCTGATTGCAGAACTATTACTAATTTGCAGTTGGCAATTTTGCGGTAAGCTATTTAAAATAACATCAAAAGCATTAAAATCCGAAAATGGAATTTTTCCCAAATATTCCTGATGCTTTTCCTCTCTGTATTTTTTTATCGAAAGCATTTGATCTCGATAATCGCTTTCTGTCGAAGCTTTTTCTGGTAGAACTCCTTTAAAAAACACCAAAGGCTCTTGAATTATATGCTTAGAAAGGGCGCCAAAAGTGTCGTAAGCACGAATTTTATCAATATGCCAATGATTTTGAGGTTTGTACTTTCGTAAAAATTGCTTTATCCTTTTTGAAACTACCATTCCACCGAAAGTCACTAGTAAATCAGGTTG
>CBDUDY010000096.1:0-8568 GCA_965366055.1 uncultured bacterium | reverse complement strand
TGTCTTTATACTTGTTTTCCATCGGCATGGCATTTGGCAATTGCATTTTGAGAGCATCCACCTGCACGCCATTCTTCCAAAATCGGTAGCATACATGCGGTCCAGTTGCTAGACCAGTACTTCCGACTTTTCCGATTACTTGCCCTTGCGTTACTCGTTGTCCTTTTCTGACAAGAATTTTGGACATGTGTAAATATTGTGTCGAATAGGTTCCGTTGTGTTTCACCTTGACAAAGTTTCCATTTCCAGCTGTATAACCCGCAAGTTCTACTGTACCAGCAGCAGTTGACATGATTGGCGTTCCGGTTGGAGCAGCATAATCAGTCCCTTTATGAGCTTTCCAAACAGATTGCACTGGATGAAAACGCCTCGGTGAAAATTTTGAAGAAATTCGGCTGAATTTCAAAGGTGCTTTTAGGAAGAAATTTTTCAAAGGTTTGCCTTCGTCGTCGTAGTAATCAATCTTTTCTTTACCAGGATTTTGAGAATATGGAAAAGCATAGATTTTTTTCCCTTTATATTCAAAAAAAGAAGCTTCAAGACTATCTACGCCGTCGTAAATACTGTCGTTTATGAACCTTTCGGTAAAAGTAATTGCAAATTTATCTCCTTTTTGAAGTTTAAAGAAATCAATTGACCATTGATAAATTTTGGAAATACGACTCGCAAGACTTGCTTCCACTCGAGCATCTGCCAAAGCTTCTGACAAAGAACCATCAAGTTTACCTGCGATAGTTCTTCTTCTGATTGTAACGGGTCTGGTAACTTTCTTAACGCTTACAGAATCCCGTAAGTCCAGAATATAGTAGTTTAGTTTGTCAGGTTGGTAAATAAAAACTTGCAACTTTTTGTCCGCATTTTTTGATTTCAACATGGTGTACGGTTTTCCAACACGCATCAGTCGAACATCAAACGAATCTCTTACCTTTTCTACCACCTCAAAAGGAAGGTAGTCGCCAAGATTTTGCTTTTCTAATATTGCCCCAAAAGTATCACCCTTGCGGATAGTATCATCTACAACGGTAAAGTCATTCAGGTTAAAACCGAAAGCAATTCTTTCGGGAATTATAATTTTTGTAAGGGTTGGTTGTGTTTTCTCATCTGATTTTTTATCGCCGCAGCCAATCAGAGTCAAAAGCATAAAAAGTAGGGATATCCTTTTCAAATCTTAATGTATTTTTTCAATTACTCTATTTCTCTTCGCCCCATTCTTTTAGCTCCTGCTCGCTCCACAATTCTGGGAAGAAAATACGTCTCTGATATTTGGGATGCATGTACTTTTTCCAATCACTTCCTCCAGTTGCTTCTCCTGGCTCTTTACCACTATCAATATATTTACGTGCGGCATTCAAATGACCCATCACCCAAGTAATATTCACGGTATGGTCATAATGACGCATCGCTTGAATCAATTCTGGATTTTGTCTATCTTCTTCTGGAAGCTGTTTAAATTTCTGCCAGATATTGGTAGTATTGTATTTTTCCATATCTCTCAAGAACGACTCTTTATACTTTCCTTCAAAAGCATTTAGCAGATATGATTTATGACCAGTTTGATGATCTTTTCCAGCTGCCTGCCAATAAAGATGGTCAAGAGCATGAGAATATGGAGTATTTCTATCGATCGTTGATCTATAACGGTAATCAATAAGATTGATTAAATCTGTAGAAGCAAATTCAATCACGCGGTATTGTGCGCTTTGAAATCCACTTGCCGGAGTGAGAGTATTTCGAAATTTCATGTATTGCTCCACTTCCATTCCGTCGCCCATAATGTCAAAAGACGTTGTAAGCATATCAAAGTAGCGAGAAACTCTCATCAATCTTTCTGCAAAGAACTTAGTTGTGATATTTTCATTTTCAGAAATCTGATCAATTTCCCACAAAATCATCTTAAACAACAACTCATTGACTTGGTGATACATTATAAAAACCATTTCGTCGGGAAGAGTTGTACGTTGTATTTGCAGATTAAGCAAAGCGTCAGTATTGATATAATCCCAATAAGTAATAGGTTTTGCCCAAAGTAGGCCTTCTAGGTGTGTATCAGTTTTTTGATCAATTTTCTTAAATTTCTCTTCAAGCTTATCGATTAAATTCTCTGTGTTAATTGAATGACTCATGAACTATTTTAAATTTTTTATTTTTTAATAATGCCTAGCGGATATTTTAATCCACGTAATCCGTCCAAATCTGCTTTTATTGATCCTACGGCTAAATCTGCTTTTATGCGAACAGGAATCTTATTCTGATCGGCTGATATCCATACGGTAACAGATTCTTTTTCTTTAAATACACGTCCTGATTGCACAAGAGGTTTAAAAATCATCGAAGGAATTCGTCCGTATTTGGTATCAACATTTTCACGCCCTACAAATTTGAGTTTAAATTGTGAGACTTCCTCATCAAAAAACATATTTACCGCCACAGATTCGCCAACTTTTAAATTATCGATGTTTGGATGGTTTCTCAAATAGTAAAACATAGACATTACGTCTTGCGTTTTGTCTGAAACATTAAAAGATTTGTTTGAATTAGCTTTATAATCCTTTACTAAAACTTTGTCAGCAGTTTGATCAAAAAAGCCTTCCATGTTTTTTGTGTAACCACCTTCATCAATTTTACGTACAAACTGATAGGGCAGTCCTGTCTCTTTGTCAAAATAACTTTCGTAAGTATCATCTACTTTAAAAAAGAATCGGGACATTCCAGTTGTATATCCTTTACCAACGGCGTGAAAAACCTTTTTATTATTGACCACAGCATCTTTAACTTCAAGAGTTGCATATCCAGCGTTGAGAACGCCATAATGGATTCGAAGTTTTACAAATTCGCCTGCTTCGAAGCTGCTCTGAGTGCGAGAGCTGAAACCTGTCATTGCTATAAATAGAAGTAGAATTATATATTTTTTCATAGTATAAGCTTTCATTTAGAGAAACAAGATAAGCAAAACTTGTTCCAAAGTTATTAAAACAAAAAAACCCAGCCAATACTGACTGAGTTTTTATGCTATTAACCAACCAAAAACTATAAATTATGAAAATTTATATACAAAACAGAAGTAACCACTCCTCCATTTTGCGAGTGCAAAGGTACATTGTTTTTAGAAGATTCAAACCATAAAATCGAGTTTAACAAATATTTTACAAAAATATCCCCGATCTGCTTGTTTATTTTTAGAAATTCAGAAAATTTTAAGTTTTCTTATAAAGTTCCTCTAAGTTCTTGTTCTCTTTCTATAGATTCAAATAGCGCTTTAAAGTTACCTGCTCCAAAACCTTTGGCTCCCATTCTTTGAATTATCTCAAAAAACAAGGTTGGTCTATCTTGTTGTGGCTTTGTAAAGATTTGTAATAAATATCCTTCTTCGTCCGCATCCACCATAATGGCAAGTTCTTCAATTTTTGTAAGATCTTCTTTCATCATGTCCATGTGTACGCCTAGTCTTGCAGGAATTGCTTGATAGTATGCGTGTGGTGGCGCAGACAAGAATTCGATTCCGCGAGCACGAAGTTCACTTACCGTACTAATAATATCATCTGTAGCAATTGCGATATGCTGAATTCCAGGTCCACCGTAGAAATCTAGGTATTCCTCAATTTGTGATTTTTTCTTTCCTTCGGCAGGTTCGTTGATTGGAAATTTAATTCGACCGTTACCATTAGACATTACTTTACTCATCAGAGCAGAGTATTCTGTAGTAATTTGTTTGTCGTCAAAAGATAGGAAGTTTACGAAGCCCATTACGTCTTCATACCATTTTACCCAAATATTCATTTCGTTCCAACCCACATTTCCCACCATGTGATCAATATATTTTAGACCAACTGGCGCAGGATTGTAATCTGATTTCCATTCTTTGTATCCTGGCAAGAAAACACCATTGTAGTTTTTTCTTTCTACAAATATGTGTACCGTTTCACCATAAGTATAAATCCCAGAGCGGACAACTTCTCCATGCTCATCTTTCTCAGTTGTAGGCTCCATAAAAGAACGCGCGCCTCTTTTCATTGTTTCTTCGTAAGCAGAAGTTGCATCTTCTACCCAAAGAGCAGCTACTTTTACTCCATCTCCGTGTTTGCGCAAATGGTCGTTGATTGGAGAATCTGCGGTAAGCGGCGTTGTAAAAACTAAACGAATCTTATCTTGTTTTAACACATAAGACGCACGGTCACGAACTCCAGTTTCCAATCCTGCATAAGCAAGCGATTGATACCCGAAAGTCGTTTTGTAATAATGTGCTGCTTGCTTTGCATTTCCTACGTAAAACTCTACGTAGTCTGTTCCTAAAAGAGGAAGGAAATCTTGTGCTCCTTCAAATATTTTCTCTAATCCGTATTCTACTGATTTTACTTCTTTACTCATATTTTTGATATTTTGACCACTAAATAGGTGGTGGTAATTTATAATTTGTTTTAAATTCTAATGCCCTAGCCCTGATGGGAGCGGCATCCTTTTTCTTTTTTTCCTTTTAGAAAAAAGAAAAAGATATAGTGGACAGCAGGAAATAGCTCCAAAAAAAAACTATTCGACCCATGATTTATAATAAACGCCATCGTCTATTGCCATTGCTGCTTCGGTGACTTTTAAGGGTCTAAAAGTATCAACCATAACTGCTAATTCTTGTGTCTCTGTATGGCCAATGCTGCGTTCCATCGCTCCAGGTGCAGGTCCGTGAACAATGCCTTTTGGGTGTAATGTAATATGACCTTGCTCGATATTGTTGCGTGACATAAAATCGCCGTCAACGTAGTATAAAACCTCATCGCTATCAATATTACTATGGTTGTAAGGTGCAGGAATCGACTTTGGATGGTAGTCGTAAAGTCTCGGTACGAACGAGCAAACCACAAAAGTGCTGGTTTCAAAAGTCTGATGAATTGGCGGCGGCAAGTGAACACGACCCGTAATTGGTTCGAAATTATGAATGCTGAAACCGTACGGGAAATTGTAGCCATCCCAACCAACAACGTCAAATGGATGTGTGGCATAAACTAGCTCATGCATCATATTTTCCTTGCGAATTTTTACCGTAAAATCGCCTTTCTCATCGTGGGTTTCCAATTCTGTTGGCAGAATAAAATCTCGTTCGCAAAAAGGAGAATGTTCTAAATGCTGACCAGATTCGTTTTTGTAACGCTTTGGAGTGTAAAATGGAGCGAAAGATTCAACATAAAAAATGCGATTTTCTTCGGTATCAAAATCTATTTGGTAAATAATTCCGCGGGGAATAATAAGGTAATCGCCATATTTAAATGGAATATTTCCCATCATCGTGCGAAGCGTTCCAGTACCTTTATGGATGAACAACATCTCATCGGCATCGGCATTTTTGTAAAAATAGTTTCGAAGTGATTTGCGTGGTGCAGCAAGACCTATCGTACAATCGGCATTGACAAGCATTGGCGTGCGGCTGTCTAGAAAGTCATCTTGAGGTTTTACTTCAAAACCTTTTAAGAGAAGTGACTTAATGTTTTTTCCGATGGCAATCTTTGGCTCAACCGAGTAGGATTCGCCCATTTCTTTAACCTGAGTAGGTCTGTGAACATGGTATAAAAGCGATGAGTGTCCAGAAAATCCTTCTGTCCCAAAAAGCTGCTCATAATAGAGTCCACCTTCGGGTTTCTCAAACTGCGTGTGTCTTTTTTGTGGGAACTTTCCCAATTTATGATATAGTGGCATCCTTTAAATATTATAATTTATGAAATAAACCTTGTGGCAATTGCGGCAGATTATTGAGCATAACACGGTCGCAAGAATGATCTTGGAAATTATTCCGGACTTCGTTTATGAAGGTATTTCAAATATGATAATAATAGAGTCCACGAATGTTCCATAGCAACAAATATCGTAAAAATTTAAAATATGCTAATCTATTCCAATAAAATAATTATTGAAGGAGCAATAATCCACCAATTTGGCGAGTTCTAGAAAAAAAACCTTTTTAAATGATTTATATCATTTATCGTTAGTTTTTTTATCTTAGCAGTCCTTAACAAATCATTAAATAAGTATATGGCAGTAAAATCAGAATCTTGGGGAACCAGGACGGGATTAATTCTTGCGATGGCGGGAAATGCGGTAGGATTGGGAAATTTTTTACGTTTTCCGGTTCAAGCAGTTCAAAACGGAGGCGGTGCATTTATAATTCCCTATCTAGTCTGCTTTTTATTAATGGGTATTCCATTGCTATATATTGAGTGGGCATCTGGACGCTTTGGCGGAAAATTCGGAAACCATTCTACTCCTTACATTTTTGACTCAATGGTAAAAGGGAGAGTTCTGAAATATATCGGAGTTTTCGGAATTTTTACCAACGTAGCTGTTGCAGCCTATTATTGTTATATTGAATCTTGGACAATCGCATACGTGTACCATTCACTCGCCGGAACATTTGAAGGAATGAGTCAAAGTAGCGTTGCGCAATTTTTTAATTCATACGTGAATATTGCCGAATCAACGACAGGAATCCCCTATGAAGCAATTGTCTTTTATATCCTTTGTTTGCTACTCAACACTTTTATTTTATCAAAAGGTCTAAAAGGAATTGAGAAAGTTGCCAAAATTGGAATGCCATTGCTAATTATTTTTGGAGTAATCCTCGCTATAAAAGGACTTACTTTGGGTACAAGTGGTGCCTCGGATCTTTTTCCAAACGCTAATGCGTGGGATGGTTTAAACTTTTTGTGGACACCTCAGTATGATTCATTATTAGACTTAAAAGTATGGATGGCTGCCGCTGGACAAATTTTCTTCACACTTTCGGTGGGAATGGGAACTATTCATTGCTACGCTGCTTACATCGACGCAAAAGATGATATCGCTCTTAATGCTACTTCGGCAGGATTTATGAACGAATTTGTAGAAGTGGTATTAGGAAGTACAATCGTAATTCCAATTGCAGCAGGTTACTTAGGTCTTGATTGGGTTCTAGAAAATGCTGGTTTTGGAATGGCCTTTCAAACAATGCCGTATTTATTCCAACAATGGGGTCCAATTTTGGCCGCTTTAGGAGGATTATTCTGGTTTGGATTGTTATTCTTTGCAGGAATTACCTCATCATTGGCAATGGGAACTCCGTGGATGGGCTTCATGAGAGACGAATTTAATTGGAGTCAAAACAAAGGCGCTTGGTCTTTTGGATTACTAATTTTGGTGATGGGACTTCCAACGGTAATTTTTTACAATCAAGGTGTGTTTGACGAATACGATTATTGGGCAGGAACCGTGAGTTTGGTGGTTTTTGCAATGTTTGAAACAATCTTATTTGCTTGGGTTTTTGGTATGAATAGAGGTTGGGCCGAAATAACAAGAGGCGCCGATATCAAAGTACCAAATATCTACAAATTCATCATTAAATTTGTAACTCCAATAATGCTGATCATCATTTTCTTAGGTTCGTTATTCAAACCTCTTGCTAATGATTGGTCGGGAAATATTTCAAGTTTATTCGCTGGAGATGGCTGGCCTTTAGACAATGGATCTATTATCAAAACGGTGATGCACGCAGGTATTAGAGATCAAATAGCCGCTGCGACAGATATCGCTATTATTAGCAATCTTGAAGACAAAATAATGTATTTGAACTTTGCCCGATTTATGCTGATTGCTCTATTTATTGGTATTAGTTTACTGGTATATTTTGCATTTTTGAAGAGAAGAAGAGAAGGTCGCGCAACCCTATAAAAAATTAAATTATGAACACAGAAGCACTTACATTGATGGTTTTCACGCAAGGTCTCGTTACAGCGTGTACGCTTTACTTCTTCTATAAAGTTTTGACTACTCCACCAAAATCGGAGCCAGATTCATTTTCAGAAAATGATGATGAAGAAATTCGTGAAGAGGATTAGTTTTTTTAGAATAAACGTTTTTTCGCTTTCGCTAAATGCATAAAAGTTACCACGTTGCTATTGAAACACTTTAGTAAGAAAGATGATTTTTTAGTGATTTCACCACTTCTGAAGCTATAAAAGTGAATTGAAAACTATAGATAAAAAGGAACATTCTTGATCATTTGATTGAGGAAGTTCCTTTTTTTTTGTGGAAATTAAGTGTTGTATTCGAATATTTTGAAATAAAACAAATCGTATTTATAAAGCAAAATTCCCAATACTGAATTCAAGAATTGGGAATTTTTAATTTTGTTATTTATCTGAATAATGGCCCATTGCGGCAATTACAAAAACAGTTACTATATCTTGATTGACTTTATAAACAAGTCTATCTTTTTTATTTATTTCTCTTGACCAAAATCCAGTAAGCTTGTGTTTTAGTGGCTCAGGTTTTCCTATACCTTCGAAAGGTGTTTCGGTTAGCTGTTTCAATATCTTGGCGATTTTCTTAATATTCGCCTGATTCCCAGCTTTGTAATGCATTTTCAAATGCTTGTCTGCTAACTCTTCTATTTCAATCCTAAACTTCCCCATACATCGTCTGGATCAATAGTTTTGTAATTTCCTCTTCGTTCAGCCTCTAATACTTTCTCCACAAACTCAGGATTATATGGACTTTCCTCGTTTATTTCTATATCCTTGTTTGTAATGGCTAGTAACTTTGCTAACTCCA
>CBDUDY010000095.1:0-8577 GCA_965366055.1 uncultured bacterium | reverse complement strand
TTCCAGATACTATCGAAGCAAATATTTCTAAGTTAGAGATGGGTAACAAACTTTATGTTACGGCACTAGCTTCAGACAATTACAAACTTTTGCACCCAGACAATACTGTTGTTGCTCAAGTAAGAATTTCTCGTGCAGCTATGAAAGCAGCTCAAGAAGCAGCAAAAGCAGCAAAAGCGCCAGTTGCAAAAGGAAAGAAAAAATAATATTTTTCACATCCATAAATCAAAGCATCAGTATTTTACTGGTGCTTTTTTTATTTAGGAGCACAGCATTTTTGCACAATTCAACATCCCTCCCGCTATCCGTTGTATCTCCGGCTTCACCGGAGGATGCCACTACTATCGGGGCTAGACAAGACGTTTTTACCTTTTATCAGCTATAGAAAGCTGCAACACTCCGCCTGCGTTCGCATTTAAGATTAGATTCAAAAATCCATTTCGAAAAATTAAAGTACAATTATCAAGATTATCTTATTTTTGCAGCTATGATACAATGGCTTTCAAAAATTTGGACAAAACCTAAAGCGGAAACTACAGAAATACCAATGAAGAAATTTTTAATTGTCGGCCTCGGAAACATCGGCGCCGATTACGTAAATACACGTCATAATATAGGATTCAAAATAGTGGATTATATTGCATCCCAAGAAAACACCTCTTTCGAAACCGTAAAACTTGGAGCTCTTGCAAAGTTTAATGTAAAAGGAAGACAAATTCTCCTACTGAAACCTAACACTTATATGAATCTAAGTGGAAAAGCAGTAGCCTATTGGATGGAAAAAGAAAATATCCCTTTAGAAAATTTATTAATTATTACTGACGACCTCAACTTATCTTTCGGAACAATTCGCATCAAACCAAAAGGTAGCGACGGTGGCCACAACGGACTTAAAAGTATTCAGCAAACACTTGGCAATTCAGTTTATCCAAGATTTAGATTCGGAATAAGTGATGCCTTCAAAAAAGGACAGCAAGTAGATTATGTTTTGGGAGAATGGTCGGAAGAAGAAAAAACTGCGCTTAAAGAACGATACGAAGTAAGTGCCGAAATTGTAAAATCATTCGCCTTGGGCGGCATCGAAATTGCAATGACTTCATTCAACGGAAAATAGAAGTAGAATTTCTGGTACCTTTATTCCAATTTCAAAAGTAGAAAAAAAAATGAAAAAAAGTATTTTTATATTCATCGCCGCGGGATTATTAACTGCATGCCAAAGCCAACAAGCTATGGAAAAAAAATCTGTGAATGTCACAAGTTCTTGTCCTAAAGACGGAAAGTGTGTGGTAGAAGTTTTTAAAAACAAATCGGTGCTAGTGGAGAAAGATCAATATGGGAATCTCTTTTATAAAATTGTAGAAAATCCAAATCGGAATGTTATTAAATATGAATACAACCGAATCGTAAAGGATTCTATGCTTCAAGATGCAGGTTATAGAGAAGAAATAGTTTTTGAAACGGATTCAAAATTTGAAGCTATATCAGAAAAAGATCCTAATCAGATGAATATCCTTTTCGGACGTTTTTTATTTAGCAGAGAAAACACCGGATACTTTATGGTGCAAGATAAAAATTTGTCAATTTCTAAAAAAGGTAAAAAAGCAGAAATCAATTTAGAGTTTAAAGTCGGAAATGTTCCTCAGATTATTAAAAGTTTTAATGCGACGGTCGAGTAAAAATTAGAATTTTCGAACAATAAAAAAAGCGGTATCAATATTTGACACCGCTTTTCTCATTTATAAAATTGAAGAAATTTATTGAACAATTACTCTCTTCACTTCTTTCTTATTTCCATCTTGTACCGTTACAAGATAAATTCCTGCTTGTACATTTGGCAACGCAATAACTTCGCTAACATTTCCTGTATTAGCAAGTTGCTTGCTTAAAATCTGTCGACCTTGTATGTCGTGAACGTTTACCGAAATTGCCTCTCCACTGTCAGAATTAAAAGCTACTGAGAATGTTCCTGTATTAGGGTTTGGATAAAGTGCGAAATTGCTGAGTCCAAACTTTTCAGTTTTCAATACCGGTGCCAATGTGCTAGAGCATAAAGTTAGTGTTAATGAATTTAAAGTTCCAGAATCACCGTCAACATTTATATCGGTCATAAAGAAAACCCATTCGCCATTTGCTTGTTGTCCATTCATTACATTAAAAGTGTCTTGAGGTAAAGTCGCTGCACCACTTGTAGTATTTGAGCAGTTTATAGCTGTTCCTTGACTATCATAAACCAAGTCAAGATCTGCGCTTCCTGAACAAGAACCTGATGACATTCTAATCAATCCGCTATTCTGAGATGGAGGTCTGATTCCAAAATAAAGCTCTCCCACATTTGGATGAGTAAATACAGGATTAATATTTACATCAGAAATAATAAAACTTTCTGGAACATTAAGCGCATATCCAGCGTAAGAAATATCATTTTCTTCAATTAATATTGGGCCTTCCAAAACATAGTCGTTACACACATCTACTTGCTCATAAGAGTATGGACCTATTGCAATGTTACTTGCATTTAATGCATAATAGATATTTCCTACTGCTTCCACCTTAATTCTACAGTTAGGAGAAATAATATTAGGAATAGTAATAACTTCCGAACCATCATTTGGAGTATTTGCTGCAAGGACCATAGAAAAAGATGATCCTTCTTGAGTAGAAATTAATACAATATTTACTAAACTAGTATTTATATTATTTGCAGTTGTTCCTGCAACATCCCATGTAATTGTCTGTGTAGAGCCTGATGCCATTACAAGTTGAGGCTCATTTTGAGAAGTAACTTTAAATGGACCAACAGAAGAAAAGGTTACACTCATATTGTCACGAGCAGTTTGCCCTCCGTTTATTGCTTCATTATCTCTTACAGTTAAAGCAAAGTTCATTGTTCTTGCAACTGTTGGAACAACTTCCCATGTAGGAGAAAGATTGTTTGTCAACACATCTTGAAAACGAGGCATATATCTTTCACCAGAAAGTGATGGAGCAAATGATCTAAAGTTTGGCCCTCCTGTTGAAGTAGAAACTGGCGGTTGCGGAGAAATAGTATTATTTGTCTGTTCCCAAGAATAAGTAAGAGTAGCATTATTAGAATCTGTCGCTGTTCCGTTAAGTACGAAAGCAGTTCCGTTTGGAATTGTATAATTAGCTCCTGCATTTACAACAGGTGCTAGATTTCCGTTCGTAATTTGCACCGCACAATTTCCAGCACTATTGATGTGGTTGGCCATTTGCGCAAGGCTTACAGCATGAAAAAACGAATCACTATGATTCTGCACATTTACTGGCGCGCATATTCCAGCATAAGCCATTATTGTACTTCCACTTCCAGGTTCTACAGAATAACCACTAGATCTTGTTCCGGTAGAACATGAACCACCTAATCCATTAAAGGTATGATCAGCACCAAATTGATGTCCCATTTCGTGAGCAACATAATCAATATCAAAGGGGTCACCTACTGGAGATGAAGAACCCGTAATTCCTCTCGCCTTACCTGTTGTACAAACACTAGGCTTTTGAGCTAGACCACCACCACCTGTACTGACCGTATGCCCAATATCATAATTATCAAATCCTATTATTGAATCAATTACTGTTTGACTCTGATTGATCAAAATTCCGGCATTGGTATTATTAAAATTATCAGTAGTTATAAAGATGATCTCATCATTATTGGCTACTAGC
The DNA here is from genome assembly GCA_965366055.1 of uncultured bacterium. Classification (GTDB taxonomy): domain Bacteria; phylum Bacteroidota; class Bacteroidia; order Flavobacteriales; family Flavobacteriaceae; genus Flavobacterium. The sequence continues at coordinate 4,890 of CBDUDY010000095.1, read as the reverse complement.
TGCATCTCCAGAGAAAGTTCGCGTTCGTATACGCCATTAAGACGTTCCATCGAAACTACCATCGCTGAAAGCACTGCGGCTTTCTTTTCGGCAAGAGTACCAGAATTAAGTCCTGCTTGGTTGATATGAAAAGCGGCATATTCTATAGTACAAGCCATTGCGAGACGATAAGTTCTAAACTTTCCATCACTAATTTTCGCATTAACCGTAATATTTTGCATATCATTTTCAGACAATCCGTCTTCTACAAGACATTCTCTTGTAATCTTTGAAGTTACATCTTGCTTTTTGTAAACAATATAGTTTTGTAAGTCTTTTGTGTACGGGTCAATATACTGCACACCTTGATCTGTAAAGGTCATTGCGTGTAGTCCGAAAACAGTCGTAGAAATACGAATAACCTCATTAGGATTTGTAACACCTTGCCCTACATACGTTTGAAGCCCGTCGTATTTTGCCGCAAGGACTGGATGCATTACCGAAGCTTCATAAATTTTAAACTGTTTCAATTTTCCATTAGCATCCGGGAAATCGATTACGATAGTAGATTCAACACCAGAATTACGAGAAGGGGCAAATTGCAACTTCTGTTTCATCTGCTCTAAATTCAGATTAAATAGTGATGACGTGTAAACCATCGAAGTTCTTTCTACCTTTTCAAGTCCTTGCAATCGTTGCGAACTAGTTGGAAACCAAAATTGTTGTGCATATCCACTAGCAAAGAAAAGCAGGGCTAGGATGCTTAAGAGTAATTTGTTTTTCATAATTTATTATTAAGATTAATAGATGAAATTTGAGGTTTGAAAATTAGTGATTATTAATGAATGTTATCCATAAACCAATAGAAGAATCATCACTTTAACTACAATATGAATGTTAATTTTGAATTAAATTTAGTTAGACCGCAAAAAAGTCTTATTTTTATGCCAAAATTTTTTAAAATGAAAAGAACAAATACCCTACTTCACATTCTTCTAGTAGCTGCTATGTTTACTTTTGCTAATGGACAAGCACAGAAAGCACCAACTGCTTTCGGAAGAGCATTAGCTCCAGAAAGTATTAATCCTGAAAATGGATATGTAAGATGTGTCACAAATGAATACGAAAAACATTTACAAGATTCTGATCCGTCGCGTATGACAGATGCTCAATTTGAAGCATGGATTGCTCCTTATGTAAAGAAATACAAAACAGATCCAGCTTACAGATCAGAGATTGCAGGTGTAATTACAATTCCGGTTGTAGTGCACGTAATTCACAGCGGACAGCCTGTTGGGGTTGCTCCTAATATTACCGACTCCCAAGTATTATCACAAATTACTGCAATGAATAATGATTACCGCAGAATGGCTGGTACTCGTGGTGCAAATACAAGTCCTGTTGGTGCTGACACGATGATTCAGTTTGCTTTAGCCAAACAAGATCAACAAGGAAATCCAACGAATGGTGTAAACCACGTTAATCTTTGTCAGAAATCTTGGAGCATGACAGAAATTAATAATATCGTAAAGCCTAGTACTATTTGGGATCCAATGCAATACTTAAATATGTGGTCGGTTAATTTTAGCGATGCCACGCTTCTTGGATACGCTCAATTTCCTGAAGGATCGGGATTACCTGGAGTTCCTACTGGAGGAACAGCAAATAGTGATGGTGTTGTAAGTAATTATGCAACTTTTGGAAGTACTGATTTTAATGATGGTACATTTATAATGACTGCTCCGTATGACAAAGGCCGTACAATGACTCACGAAGTAGGTCACTGGTTGGGACTAAGACACATCTGGGGTGACTCTGATTGTGGTAATGATTACTGTGAAGATACTCCAATAGCGCATACAGCAAACTATACTTGTAATACAAGCAAACCGGCTTGTGCTCCATCTACAGGCTTTGAAATGGTACGTAACTATATGGACTATACAAATGACACCTGCATGAATATCTTTACAATTGATCAAAAAGCGAGAATGCTTGCTGTTTTGAACAATGCAGTTAGAAGAATGACCCTAAAAACTTCTACTAAAGAGCAGGCAACTGCGTTATTTGAAAACGATGCAAAATTGAAACTGGAAGAATCTTGCAATCCATTTCCAACTTGTGATGTTGCACCAATAGCTGCAAAAGCTTACATCACAAATGTTGGAACTTCACCAATTACATCTGCCGTAATTACTTATACTTTCGATAATGGTGCTCCTCAGACCTTCAATTTTACTGGAAATATCGCTCCTACAAATACAGAAATGGTTTTACTTCCTTTGGACGTAACAGATTCAGGAGTGGTAAATGCTACAATTACAACTGTAAATGGTGCTGCTGATCAAAGAGCAACAAATAATGCAGCAGAAGGAATTTATATCCTTCCTGTAAGCCCTGCCGCTTATGCGGTTAATACAGTAGAATTTAAATTACAACGTGATAGATATTCATCAGAAACAACTTGGAATATTAAAAATTCTTCAGGTACTGTTTTATATAATGGTGGCCCTTATAGTGATACAAGTGGCCTACCTCCATTAATTACAGAAACATGGACATTGCCTGCTGATGGATGTTATACTTTTACAATCAATGATGTTTATGGAGACGGTATTTTGGCTCCAGGATTTTACAACATCAAAACTCCTACTGGTGTAACGATTGCTTCTGGTGGACTATTTGGGCAAAGTGAATCTAAAGTTTTTGCTACTGATGAATTGCTTGGAACAGATAGTTTTGCTACTTCAAACAGCATTCAGTTGTTTCCTAACCCAACAAAAACTACTATGACTATTTCTGTTTCTAATACTGCTGAAACTCCTGAAACATACAGTATCTACAACACAATAGGACAGAAAATTGCTTCACAGAAAATCTCATCAAATTCAGACCTTACAATTAATACAAGTTCACTTTCTTCGGGAGTTTACTTTATCAAACTCGTGAAAGGTTCTGCAACTAAAACATTACGTTTTATCAAAGAATAACTTTCTTACATTGAATAACGAAAAGGATTAGGGTTTAGACTCTAATCCTTTTTTTTATGACTAATAATCAGTTAAATTTGCACTCTTAAAAAAAACAGTTTGAAAGTCTTTAATTCCATTCAATCCTTTAAATGCGACAAGAAAACGATTGCCACTATTGGCACGTTTGACGGCGTGCATATTGGACATCGCAAAATTTTAGACAAACTCATTAAAGCTGCTGATGGGGTAAACTATGAAACCTTGTTGCTAACATTTTTTCCTCATCCAAGAATGATTGTGCAACCTGAAGCTGACATAAAGCTGCTAAATACAATTGACGAAAAGAAAGAATTGCTCAAAGAAATCGGATTAGACAATCTCGTCATTCATCCTTTTGATCTTGATTTTTCCAATCTTGAAGCTGAAGAATTCGTGAAATCGGTTCTGGTTGACCGCTTTAATATTCATAAAATCATTATTGGTTATGATCATCGCTTTGGTAAAAACAGAAGCGCCGACATAAATGATTTAATTGAGTTTGGAAAAAAATACAATTTTGAGGTAGAACAGATTCAAGTTAAAGAACTCGACGATGTTTCGATCAGTTCGACAAAAATTAGAAAAGCTTTAGAGGAAGGAAATATAAAACTTGCCAATCTTTATCTCGGCTATAATTACACTTTAGGAGGAAAAGTAGTGTTAGGAAAACAGCTAGGTAGAACGATTGGATATCCTACAGCAAATATTGAGATTCTCGAATCTTACAAACTAATTCCAAAAATTGGAGTATACGCGGTTTTTTCTCAAATAGACGGAATAAGATATTCTGGAATGATGAACATCGGTTTTAATCCAACTGTGCTCGGAACAAAATTGACAGTAGAAATCAATTTATTTGACTTTAATCAAGACATTTATGGTGATTTTATACAAATTGAAATTCTTGAAAGAATACGCGACGAGCAGAAATTTGCATCACTCCAAAATCTTAAAAATCAACTCGCTCAAGACGAATTGACTGCGAGAAAAATTTGCAAAACTAATTAAAGTATCCTACAAAAATTTATTAAATTTTTACTAATAGCTGCTATCATTTTGCTTAATTTTACTAAGTTTAGGTCATAACCACAAAATACCTAACTAACCAATCTAAAAAAAGCATTATGAAATTTAAACGCGAGCTCATAAACGGAATTATAATATTCTTGGGAATTGGAATTTACTTTATGGTTCTTGAATTATTGGGTCTTTCAGATCAAACATATCTTAGAATGTTTAATATTGTTTTCGCAATATTCGGAATCAATAGAACCATAATGCAGAACTACAAAACTGGTGTTCATGGGTATCTAACAAACTTTTTATCGGCGGTAATTACCGGAATGATTGGTGCCATATTAGCCGTATCCTCTCTATTAATGTATATTCAATTTCAAGGTGGCGAAGAATATCTAAAAGCATTATCAGAAAACTTCATTTTTGGAGGAGGAGAAGTATCAATACAACAATACTGTATTGGTTTACTATTTGAATCTATTGCTGGAACGCTTGCCATCGTGTTCGTACTGATGCAATATTGGAAGGGAAAGGTAGAGACAATTAATACTGTAGACCGTAGATAATTCGCTTTATAATTAGTTATAGCGTAAAGTCCTGTATGAATCATTATTCATGCAGGATTTTTTTTATTCAATTTTGCAGCACTATAATCTCTGCTTTAAACTATTTTGACCACAAAATGTAATCTGAATGATTTTGCAACATATTTGATAATTCAAAATGATAAACGTAGGAATATGTGCGTTTTTTAATGCTGCGCTAAAAGTTGTCAGATTCTTAGGAGAGAGATTAAATGAGTGATCTAACTAGAAGATTATCCGCTTCAATTTAATTAGCAGAAAATTTAGGACCATTTTTTTTGGCAAAATAATAATTATTT
>CBDUDY010000094.1:0-8615 GCA_965366055.1 uncultured bacterium | reverse complement strand
CGGAGTTCCTTCTGTTCTACTTTTGTGCTATCGTTCTGATTCTCTTTATCGCCTTTTGCCCTGTATGACCAATTAATAACCGTTGTTCCCGATTTTATTTTGGTGTCTTCCATGATTTTTCCATCCACTTTTTGCTGAACAAGATCATTTAATTCTTGTTGCGCTGATGCGGTACGATTTTCAATATTTTTTGCTCTCTTCTCTGCGGCTGCAGTTTTCTGAGCATCGGCTTGCTCTTTGTTAATTGTCGAATTTGCGTAAAGATCATTGATTGTTTCGACCTCAACTTTGAGCGCTTGTTTCTCTTCTTGAGTAATTTTCTCAATCTTCTCTGCTATCGCACGTGCCCGAGTTTCAAAGGTTTCCTGAGCATTTGCCTGGGTTAAAAAAAGGCATAGCAATGCCGCTAACGAAAGTGTAAAATTTTTCATTTTGTTTGTTTTTTGGTGGTTTATAAAATTTTTGAGGGGTTGTTTCTAATACGATTCTAGATTTCGATTGGAAACGGCAACTTTAATTTCTTGGTAATTTTTGGATACTGATCTGATCATTTTCTCTCTAAATGTCAGCTCGATTTCGCCATCAACTTGAGAAAGTAAACTTTTCGCACTTACTTTTACTGCGGAATTTGGCTTTTGCGATGAGGAAGCATCAGCGAGAAGTTTTTCTAAATTATCATCGTTAACCATATTTCTAATTGCTTTGTGTGGAAGCGCTGGACTATTTACTATCGCAATTTCTTCTTCGACTAATTTGGTTGCTTTATTAGAAGTTGGGCTACCTACTTTAGCGATTTGATTTCGAGATTCTTTGACTTTTATTGTTCGTTGCTCGCTTTGTACATCTGCAACTTGCTCTTGAATATTATTGATGTTCTGCTGGATTTCTAAAGGAGTAATTATTGCAGGATTCTCTTGATTCACGACTTGAATATCATTACTCCCACCTCCTAATTGCATCATAAATAGATTTCCTACAAATAAGAATCCAAGAATTGAGGCGGCAATATAAAGCCAAATCATCGGTTTCTTCTTTTTCTCTGGAGTCGCGCTCAGCATAGCATCAAGCTTACTCCAAGAATCTGCAGAAGGAGTAATTTCCCTATTATTAAGTTTGGTTCGAAAATCTGTATCGTATTTATTCGGTTCCATTTTGGTACTCATTTAATTTGTTAATCTGAACTTGCAATATCTTCCTAGCATTTGATAATTGGGATTTTGAAGTCCCTTCGTTTATCCCCAACAACTCGGCAATCTCTTTATGTTTATAACCTTCGATAGCATAAAGATTGAAGATCATTTTGTAGCCTTCCGGCAAATTGTCTATCGCTGCTTGAATTTCTTCAATTCCGAGGTTGCAGTCTATTTCACCAAGACCGTCTTGAATTTCCGTCTCATCGTCAATAAAGTGAATTTTTTTCGCAGTTCGGATTTTGTCCAAACATTCATTTATCATTATCCTCCGAATCCAACCTTCAAAACTTCCTGCATCTTCAAAATTGTTGATTTTCGAAAAAACCTTCATAAATCCTGTCAGCATTATATCTTCGGCGTGTTGCAAGTCTTTTATATACATTCGGCACACGCTTAGCATCTTTGGTGCAAACCTCGTGTAAATTTCTTGTTGCGCCTTTCGGTCATTGGCCGAAGCCAAATCAATAAGAACAGTTAGTTGCTGATGTAGTTTAATGACTTTCAAAATTTATTATAAAAGTGGTTCTATTAGTATAGACGAGAATAGTATTGAAATGGTTGTACGCGAATGTAATTATTTTTAAAAATAATCATAAATAATTTATAATAAGCTGATTTTAAAGAAAGTAAAAAATTATTTTTTCCTCTCAATTACGTAGTTTACCATTAGAACAAGGGCGTCCTTAAATTCTGATTGTGGGTAAATGTCAAGAAGTTGAAGTGCTTCTTGCTGAAATTCGATCATTTTATCTTCGGCATATTGCAGTCCGTTCTTTTGTTTTACAAATGCAATAACTTCCTTGACGCGTTTCTTGTCTTTGTTATGATTTTTGACCGAATTGATCAGCCACCTTTTTTCGGATTTATCGCAATGATTTAGAGCATAAATTAATGGAAGGGTCATTTTTTGCTCTTTAATATCAATGCCAGTAGGTTTTCCGATGGCTTCGTCGGTATAATCAAATAAGTCATCTTTTATCTGAAAAGCCATTCCGATAAGCTCTCCAAAAAGTCGCATATTCTCTACTTGTGCATCATTATCTTCTAACACAGATCGTGCACCTAATGCACAACAAGCCGCAATAAGCGTTGCAGTTTTCTTTCTAATAATATCGTAATAGATGTCCTCGGTAATATCGAGGCGACGAGCTTTTTCTATTTGTAGAAGTTCCCCTTCGCTCATTTCGCGGACGGCAACAGAGATGATTTTTAGAAGATCAAAATCGCCATTATCTATAGAAAGTAGTAATCCTTTTGAAAGTAAATAATCTCCAACGAGAACTGCAATTTTGTTTTTCCATAGAGCATTAATAGAGAAAAAACCTCGGCGTTGATTGCTATCATCTACGACGTCATCGTGTACAAGCGTTGCGGTGTGTATAAGTTCGATTACTGCTGCACCGCGATAAGTACGATCGTTTGCGGCGCCGGCAAGCATTTTGGAAGTTAAGAAAACAAACATCGGACGCATTTGCTTTCCCTTTCTATTCACTACATAATGCGTAATTCTATTGAGAAGCGCCACTTGTGAAGTCATGGATTCATAGAATTTCTTCTCGAAGAGATCCATTTCTGTAACAATAGGTGCTTTTATTTGCTCGGTAATTTTCATTTTACGCCAGTAGTGTGGATTTTAGAAAAATAAGTATGCTTGTAATTTGAGAATGTAAAGTTAAGACTTGTTAGCGAGTTGTCCACAGGCAGCATCAATATCTTTCCCTCGACTGCGACGTACTTTTGCCACGATTCCATTTTCTGCCAAAGCTGAGATATAAGCTTCAATTGCCTCGTCAGAAGCTTGCTGAAATTCTCCTTCTACTTCGATAGGATTGTACTCGATTAAATTGACCTTGCAAGGGACGTATTTACAAAATTTGACTAATGCATCTACTGATTCTTTATTGTCGTTAATGTTTTTCCAAACCACATATTCGTAAGTGACTTTACTTTTAGTTTTGGCATACCAATACTGAAGTGATTCCTTTAAATCTACTAGAGGAAAATTTTTGCTAAAAGGCATAATGCTCGCTCTGATAGAATCGATTGCAGAGTGAAGAGAAACAGCCAATTGAAATTTCACCTCATCATCTGCTAGTTTCTTGATCATCTTTGGTAGTCCCGAAGTAGATACTGTTATTCGCTTAGGAGACATATTAAGTCCTTCTGTCGAAATAATCATATCGATTGCTTTGAGCACATTGTTGTAATTCATCAAAGGCTCTCCCATTCCCATGAACACGATATTGGAAAGAGGACGATTGTGATATAATCTACTTTCCTTATCTATTGCTAAAACTTGATCGTAAATTTCGTCAGGATTTAAATTACGCATTCTCTTAAGTTGCGCCGTTGCGCAGAAATTACAATCCAAACTGCAACCTACCTGACTTGAAACACAAGCCGTGGTGCGAGTATTGGTGGGAATTAGAACAGATTCTACTACAAGACCGTCGTGAAGTCGAACAGCATTCTTGACAGTACCGTCGCTAGAGCGTTGCATCGTATCTACTTTAATGTGATTGATAACAAAGTTTTCTTCGAGCATTGCACGAGTTGACTTGGAGAGATTTGTCATATCATCAAAGCTGTGAGCGCCTTTGCTCCACAGCCATTCATAAACTTGATTGCCTCGAAACGCTTTGTCGTTAATGCTGAAAAATTCTCTTAATTCGTCTTTGCTTAATGCTCGTATGTCTTTCTTAGTGATTTCCATGGTTGCAAATTTAATGGTTATTTCTTGAATTGCTCATTTAGGAATTTATAACTTTGTCCAAAACTTTTAAAATGCACTTTATTTCGTCCGAGCTTGAAAATTATGTTGAAAAACATTCTGAAAATGAACCTCAATTACTTGCTGACCTTAATCGCGAAACCTATCAAAAGGTATTGTTGCCCAGAATGTTGAGCGGACATTTTCAAGGTCGTGTTTTAAGTATGCTATCTAAATTGATTAGACCAGAAAATATATTGGAAATTGGTACTTATACTGGTTATTCCGCTTTATGCCTTGCTGAAGGAATGCAGGATTCAGGATTTCTACATACAATAGATATTAAGGAAGAATTGGTAGATTTGCAGCGTAAATATTTTGATAAATCTCCTTGGGGAAAACAAATTGTACAGCATTTAGGTCAAGCGACAGATATAATTCCACTTTTAGACATAAAATTTGATTTAGTTTTTATTGATGCTGATAAAGAGAATTATCTGACTTACTACGAAATGATTTTGCCGAAGATGAACAAAGGCGGAATCATTTTGTCTGACAATGTGCTGTGGAGCGGAAAAGTATTGGAGCAATTAAATCCAAAGGATATTAGTACTGCTGTATTGCTGAAGTACAATAAGTTGCTTCAGGAAGATCCTAGAGTAGAGACTGTGCTGTTGCCAATTAGAGATGGATTGACGGTTTCGAGGATTTTGTAGCTGGTTAGAATTTGATTGAAGCGAAGTCCTTCAAAAGTGGCGAAATCAGAAAAATGTAGATGTGATATTAGTGGAGAACTTGAAACTAATTACTTTTATGTTGCGAGCGTTCTTTCGGCGAAAGCCTACTTTGTCTAAAATTAAAGAAAATTACTTGCTTTGAACAGCAGACTTCGTCAATTCAGACTTCGGAATCAGATACTTTTTACTGATAAATTTAAATAGTAGAGAAGCTAAAAAGCCCACTATCAGACCGAATAAATATCCAGTAAGAATATCGCTTGGGTAATGCAAACCAAGATAAATACGGCTATAAGCAAATATCAAAGGCCAAAGGAAAAAGAAGCCAATGTATCTAATGTGTTTTTTTGCAATTAGGTAGATAAAGGTAGTCACAGCCATAGAATTTGCGGCGTGACCGGACCAGAAACTGAAGCTATAGCGCATTTGCACTTGTCTCATCATTCCATTAATCTCAATATTATTGGTGGGCCTCAGACGTTGAACAGAATTTTTGACAAGATTTGTCGCTTGATCTGTAAATAAAACTAAAAGTGCGACTACTCCTACAGCTAGCAATGTCTGCTGAAGTCCCAATCTTTTGTATAGTAGGTAAAGAAGAAATAAAAATAGCGGTGTCCAGTTTTGCTGTTTGGTTATTGCTAGCCAAATGGGATCGCGCCACGCAGTTCCATAACCGTTTAAATAGACAAGCAGATTGCTGTCAATCTTCAATAATTCTTCCAACATTATGAATTCCTTTTAATAGGGCCATCTTGCGTTGGCTCTTCGATAATAGTTTCGTTGACTTTGCTATCGGTGATTGAGTCATTAAGATCTGTACTTTCTTTTTGGAAAGTATTTCGCAGCTGATCTATTTCTGAAGTTACTTTTTCTTCAATTGCAGTTTCTTGAACCATTCTGGTAAAGCCTTCTTTAGCCTTGTTTATCTCTGAAGAAATCCCGCCAGTTAGCTCGTCCATATTAAGTCCGCTGCCGTGGATATTATCTTTTATTTCGTTGGTAGCATTTTTAACTTGGGTGATAATTTTGGCAAAAGATCGCGCAAATTCTGGTATCTTATCAGATCCAAAAAGCATCAAGATAATTACCATAATAAATAAAAATTCTCCTCCTCCTATTCCAAACATAAGACATCTATTTTAAGCAAAGTTACAACCTTGCAACTTTTAAAACGCGAAATTAAATCACAATAATTTTAGTCAAATTTCGACTTTATATTCTCGCGAGGCCACACATTATTTGTGACATCAATATCCGCGGTCTCCAACTTCGGATCAATCAGTATTTTTTTTATTTCCTTTGCTGTGGCAAAAGTTCGGCTGACTTCCTTATCATTCAATCTCCAGATTTGAGCTGGAAATGTATGCGTCTCCGAAGTTCCGTCAATAAAGGTCAACTCAACAATGATTGGCATTACCAATCCGCCAGGTTTATTGAAAGTTACTTCATAGAAAAACTTCGGATCCTTCAAAGCTTTTCTTTCATCGGCGGTAAAGTTTGTGGAAATGTATTGGTCTAATGTCTTCACGTTTTTTAGATCCAAGGCTTTCGCCAAATTGCCGTCTTTTCCATCTATCAAGTCGCTTTCCATATAGACCAATGGCCCAGAGGCGGTATTCCTATTTCTACGAGTTACTTCCACAACTTCTACTCCTTTTGGGGCTACATCCTTAATCTGAAATTTCGCAACTTCTTTAATTCCGATATCATTGAAATCTGTGGTGTAAAACCAGCCTCTCCAAAACCAGTCAAGATCTACAGACGAAGCGTCTTCCATTGTACGGAAGAAATCCTCTGGAGTTGGATGTTTAAACTTCCAACGTTTTGAGTATGTACGAAAAGCATGATCAAATAGTTCGTGACCCATTACGGTATTTCGTAAAATGTTTAACGCAGTCGCCGGCTTTCCGTACGCATTGTTTCCAAATTGCTTAATGTTTTCAGAATTGGACATAATTGGCTCCAAGCCTGAAGCATCTCCGCTCATGTAAGGAACGATATGTTTCGCGGGGCCACGCCGAGATGGGAAATTCGTATCGAAAGTTTGCTCAGTTAAATACTGTAGAAAAGTGTTTAAACCTTCGTCCATCCAACTCCATTGTCTCTCATCAGAATTGACAATCATCGGGAAAAAGTTGTGTCCAACTTCGTGAATGATAACTCCTAGCATTCCGTATTTTACGTTGTCAGAATAGGTCAAATCTTTTTCAGGACGACCAAAATTCCAGCAAATCATCGGATATTCCATACCTTGATCTTGCGCATTTACTGAAATTGCTTTTGGATAAGGATAATCAAATGTAAAGGAAGAATATGATTTTAGTGTGTGAGCAACGGCTCTTGTACTATACTTTTCCCAAAGTGGATTTCCTTCTTTTGGATATAGCGAAACCGCCATCACAACTTTGTCGTTAATCTTCACCGCCATTGCGTCGCTGATAAACTTTCGAGAAGTAGAAATTCCGAAATCTCGAACATTCTCAGCTCTAAATTTCCAAGTTTTTGTTTTTTTACTTCTGCCTTTTTCTATTTCAGTCGCTTCGGCTTGAGTGATAATTACAACTGGACTATCAAACGATTTCTCTGCCAGTTTATATCTTTTTAACTGTTCTTTTGTGTAAACTTCTTCACGATTTTGCAAACTTCCCGTTGCATCAAGAAAGTGATCGGCAGGAACGGTAATCGAAACATCATAATTTCCGAAAGGAAGTGCGAATTCTCCACCACCCCAAAACTGCATATTCTGCCAACCTTCGACATCATTGTACACCGCCATGCGAGGGTGAAATTGCGCAATAACATAAAGATTATTTCCGTCATCTTTAAAATGTTCGTAACCAGAACGCCCACCAACTTCCATATAGTTGTTGATATTGTACCAATATTTTATAGAAAACGAATACTTTTCGCCGTGCTTTAAAGGTGTGTCAAGATCAATTCGCATCATGGTGTGATTCACGGTATACGGAAGAACTTTGCCCTGAGTATCTTTCACATAATCAATTTTAAAACCTCCATCAAACTTTTCCTCCAAGTACGTTCTAGAAAATGCCGAAGCGCTAATCGAAGAACTCATCTTATCATTTCGCGCTAGTGGCGATTGTGAATCTTTAGCGTTAATATTTTGATCTAATTGAATCCATAAATAATCTAAAGATTCCTTGGCGTTGTTGTGATATGTAATTGTTTCAGTCCCGTAAATTCGCGCATTGTCATCGTCGAGAGTTATATCAATTTTATAATCTGCTTGCTGCTGATAGTATTCTGGACCTGGCGCTCCCGATGCTGTGCGATACATATTTGGTGTCGCCATCACATCATACATTTGGCGGAATTTATTAGTATTGACGCGGGATGGATTGTCATTTTGAGCGTATGTAGTCGCAAATCCTGCAAGAAGTAATAGTGTGAAAATCTTAGTCATAATTTTATAAAAAAATTTGAAGCATAAAAATACTATTAATATTTAAAAAGTACGTCGTCCCGAGCTGTTTTCTATGGTTAATAGCAAACTAGACTTCTCTTTATCAATAGCAATCTGGATAATATTTTGTTGGGCAGGAAGTATTTCGAACAAAGCGGTGTTTTTAACTTCAATAGATTTTACAGTACTCAGGTTTTCTACTTTAAAATAACTGATAAAAACATTATTCTCCAATTCGCTGCTCAAATATTTATAAATCACAGCTTTATTATTAACCTTAATGTGTAAATGATCTTTTTGATATTTTTCAAAAAGCATAAGATCTTCCGCCGATTGGTTTTTCTCACCAAGATTCACTTTCTTTTTTGATGACGCTTCGACAGCATCAACAAGATCATCAAGAAAAATGCGACTCGTAATCTGAAGTTCTTTTTTCGAAGATTTATAATCAATCTGATAGATGCTCACATAGAATTTATGAGCTGTGAAAGCGGAAAAACTTAGTAAAATAAAAAGTAGGCTTACGCCGAATAAAACCTTTCTCATTG
>CBDUDY010000093.1:0-8646 GCA_965366055.1 uncultured bacterium | reverse complement strand
CATTTTCCATAATGCAAATGTATAAAAAAACCATCAGCGTAAACTGATGGTTTTAAATTTATTATAGAATATTGATTAATATTCATCTTCTAAGAAACCAGTTCTTTTGTGACCTTCATATAAGACGTCATATCCTGGATCATCGTAGCTATAGTGAACTCTAAAAGATATTTTATCTACTGTGTGTCCACCTTTAGAAACTGCGCCATTTTTGACGATTTTCCCTTCAGTAATAGTAACTGTTGTTCCCTCATCTAATAGGTTAGCAGAGTCAACTGCTGCAAATGTACCATCATTGTTGATCGTGAATTTACTTTTAATGTAATATCCATTTTCCATATCGTCTATCCACATTGTGTTATCATTTGCAGCGGTATTATAAGTAGCATGTAAAACATTTTCTACTATAACTTCTCCATCTGTATCTGTCAATGTAATAAACCAATCACCAGCAAATTTACCGGTGTTTGTCATTCCAGGATCTGGATCTCCACCTTCATCACAAGCTGTAAATGAAGTGCAGATTAGCACAGCAAAGAATACTTTAATAAGGTTATTTTTTATATTTCTCATCGTTATAGATTTAAAGTGCTACTTGCGTTAAAGTTATTAAAAATGTGTAAGGAGTAGGAGGAGTTCCTGGAGCTGACCACAATGTCGTCATAACCAATTTCTTAGTTGCTGGATTTACCGTAAGTCCAGTAATATTGACTGTACCTCCAAAATAAGAATTTGTTAAAGTTCCTGGAAAACTGAAGTCATTTGCTGCAATATTATTTGCAATAATTTTTCCTCCAGATGTTTCAGATCCTACAATTGCTCTACCAATACTATACCAACCACCAAAAGCGTCAGAAATTTGGTAAGAACCATCTGTATTTTTCCAAATCAATACATATTTCATATTTTGATATGCAGCTGTGTTTGTACCATTTCTTAGTACTGTTGAAGTATATAATCCTGCAATATTATTAACTAAGTCGCCAGTTTCAATTACATAAACAGTTCTCATAGCTGTTCCAGAAAAACCATCTTGATTTACTGCTGTATAGAGAATGGTGTAAATGTCTACAACATTTGTATCTAATGTAGTACCACCTCTATATTTACCTGTTATTGTTGTAGTGTAAGGAATCTCATTATCACCTTCTGTTGCAGTAACTCCCGGATCAACAAATTCTGTACCTTTATCGATGAAGATAACATCATCACCTGTCAGCTTAAATTCTGGATAGTTCGTTATTTTTGAAACTTTTCCTGAGTCCTCTGGAGAGCAGGATACCATCAAAAAGGTTACGACTAGAATTGAAAGTATTTTTTTCATAATATTTTTTTTTATTAATTAACATCCCACCATACAGGAACTGTGACAGGCACTATTACTGGGGTATTAGGATTTCTTGTTTTTACGATACTAGGATATACCATTCTTCTTGGGAATACTCCACCTGTTACACCATTCACAGAATAAGAAAGTTGACCAGGTACATATCCAGAATTTGATTGTGGAACACTAGAAATTAATGGGTAGCCCGTTCTGTTTTGTTCAAAGAATGATTCGAAACCATTTCCAGGAAATCCTGAAACCCATTTCTGAGTAATGATCGCTTTTAACTTGTCCGCAAAGTTTCCAGAAGTAGGATATTCGTATGCACCGCCTGCAGCTACAAAAGCACTTCCGTCTAGGTCAAATTTAGAAAAAGTTGCTACAACAGCTGCGTCATATTTATCTTTTGCTCCAGCTCCAGCGCTATAACGTTCTAGTGCTTCTGCTTGTAAAAACAAACTTTCTTCTTTACTCATAAAGTAAACAGCTGTAGTAGGCTCTAAAAACACTACTGCAAAAGAAGTAGGTGCTGCTAGGCTATTAAAATCTCCTTGGTTTAAAGAAGCGCCAGCATTATAAAATTTACTCACTCTAGGATCTTCATTTTCAGTTAGAAAAGAAAATAAAGTCGTGCTAGCTCTTAAGTTTGTTTGAGTATTCAACTGTCTTCTATCAGACTCATATAAAGGATTACTTCTATCTGGTGCATCAATAAACTGTGTGATTGCTGCATCCATATTTAAGAATTCTGTACCTGCCGCTAGCAATTCATTGATTCCTTGCTGTGCTATTGCTGGTCTTTTTTCTGTCTGTCTCATGTACAACTTTAGAAGCAATGTGTTTGCATAAGCTGTCCAGTTTGTCATGTTTCCAGCGAATACGAAATCGTCATTTGCTGGAGAATCACCTAATGAAGCACCTAAATCTCTTGATAAAGCATCTTTCATGTCCGCAACCATTAAGTCGTAAACCTCTTCACCTGAATTAAATTTAGGAGTTAAAATTTCACGATTATTTGCTTCAGTATATGGAATCTGATCATAGAAATCAGCCATAATTTGAGATGCTTGTACTTCAAGTGTAGTAGCAATTAAGTAATATTTCCAATTCTCTTGCTGTAATGCAAGTTTTTTTACATTACGAATATCCCCTAATGCATCATACATGGCGGTCCAACCTCCGTTGTAATCTGCTGTACCAATAGAGTACTCATCAATATTTTTGTATTGATTAGAAGCATTACTCTGTGTCCAATATTGAGACCAAAACCCTCCAACAAGCGCATAGTATGAACCTTGTGCGCCTGCAAGACCTACCATACCAGATGGCATTTCAGTAGATAAAGCTACACCGTCGGCGCTTAGATTATCGGGGTTTCTGTTGATATCGAAATCCGCATCACTACATGAAGAGAAGAGCGATACAGCTGTAAATAATAAAAGTATTTTTTTCATGATAATTTTTTTAGAATGATAATTTAATTGAACCTCCGAAAACTCTTTGAGAAGGATTCGCTCCAAACTCACCAAACTCGCTTAATAAATCATTTCCATAAGAAGTAACTTCTGGGTCAATGTATGGGTTTTCGTCAGGAGTCCACATAAATAAGTTTCTTCCGTAAAATCCAATTGATAACTTAGTTAGACCTAATTGATCAGTAACTTTTTTGTTGAAGTCATAATACATGCTTACATCTCTTAATCTAACAAATGATTTGTCGATTAGGTGATCTTTCTCAACACCAGGATTATTAGATGTGTTTCCCCAAAAGTTTGTAATATTATCAAAAGTAATTGGAGTTGTATTTTCAGTATATCCTGTAATTGCACCATTTGCGTCCACAACAGCATTTACTGAGTTAGGAATGATGAATGTATTTCTATCATTATATGTAGTTTCAATACCATTACCTACGAAATGAGATAGTCTTTTCGTGTAAGAATACATTTTACCACCTTGTTTCCAGTCAAGTCCAAAAGATAAAGACACATTTTTATATTTAAATGTATTTTGAAGACCCATAATGAAATCTCTTTGTCCGTCAGCAACATATTGCAATTCGTCAGTCACAGTATAGTACCCTGTATCAGGATTAACTACATATTGTCCATCAGCGTTAACAACTGGTACTTTTGCATAGAATGAACCGATTGGTCGTCCTTCTTCAGCAGAGAATGTAATTCCGTAAGCACTTGTGATGTCGATTCTTGTTCCGCCATTAACTTTAGTTACCTCATTATCATTTTTAGTGAAAGTATAATTTAAATTCCAGCTAAAGTCTTCAGTTTTCCAAGGAGTTACACCAATAGCAACCTCAACCCCTTTATTTACAACATCACCAAGGTTAGATGCTTGTCTTAAATATCCAGTCGATGGATCTAATGGTACAGAAACAATTAAATCCTCTGTTTTTCTATTGTAATAAGATACGTCAAAAGTTACTCTTCTACGGAATAAACTTGCCTCAAAACCTACTTCGTATTCAGTAGTTCTTTCTGGTTTTAGGTTGATATTACCTAAAGTACCTGAAAGTTCGTAAAAATTAACGCCACCAAATGGTGATGAAATTTGACCAAAATTTGCTGCAGCGTTACCAGAAACTAATGAAGATTCAGTTAGATATGGGTCAGTATCATTTGCTACTTGAGACACAGCACCACGCAATTTTAGGAAGTTATTTGCATCGTCAAGAATAATACCACTTAAAGAAACGGCTGGGTAAAAATAGGCGTTGTTTGAAGTAGGTAAAGTAGACGTTTTGTCTCTTCTACCACTTAAAGTCAAATACATTCTCTCATTGTATGAAAGCTCCGCTTGACCGTAATAACCAAATGTTCTTCTAAGAGTATTGCTTTGATTAATAGTAGGTCTATTAGCGCTATTTGTCAATTCATAGTAATTAGCAACATCTAGTGCGGTAATGCTAGCAATAAGAGTATTAGACTCTCTTTGATTGTAGCTTAAACCAGCTAATAAATTTAATTTAAAGCTATCGCTAATGTTTTTGTCATAGTTAAGGTTAAAGTAAGTATCAAATTCTGATCTTTCAACTCTACCTTCAGTCACACCACCTACTACAGGATTTGCAGCCGCAGCATCTTGAGGAGATCCTGGTAAATATTTAACTATCGCTCCATGACTTTTAATGTTTTCTACTTTGTAGTTACCACCAACTTGGAAATTAGCCGATAAATTTTCCATTATCTGGTGATTGATATTAACATTTCCAAATAAATTGTTTCCAAGAATCTTTGTAGCATTTTCATTTACTGTCCAATAAGGATTAGAAGAGTAAGGTGTAAAATAGTAACTTGGAGAATTAAATGGATTGTTTTTGTAATCAGCAAAATCAACAATACTTACATCTCTTGGAATTTGTAATAATTCTTGCATTAGCGTATTACCTTCACCTGCGTCATCTCCTTGACCCGTATTTACAGCGTTTTGATCTCTGTTGGTGAAATTAATATTCGTTCTAATAGTAGTTTTCTCATTCTTAATACCTCCACTAAAAGTAAAAGATCTTTTTACGAATGCATCTGCAGTAGTTGGAATTACACCGTCACTATCCATATTAGTAAAGCCTAATGAGAAGTCAGAGAAGTCGTTTCCACCACTAAGATTTATAGAGTTAGTTTTTGTTAAACCTCTGTCATAAAAATCTCTCACATTGTTTTTTAGTGCAACATAAGGTTTGATTTGTTGAGAATTTTCATAAACTGTTCCCCATGGTCTAATCTCACCATTAAAGGCAGGACCCCAAGATCCATTCTCGTTACTTGGTCCAGCACCTGTTGAAAGTTGAGAAAATCCTTGTCCATTCCAACCTTGTCCAAATTGATTTTGTAAGTGTGGTACTCTTGCTACTTCATTCACATCTAATGATGTAACAAAGTCAATATTTATTTTTGATGTGTTTTTTCCTTTTTTAGTAGTAATAATTACAGCACCACGACCAGCTCTTGAGCCATACAAAGCCGTTGCAGCAGATCCTTTTAGGAATGTAATTTTTTCAATACTATTTGGATCAAGATCATTTAAACCGGTACCTCCGTCAAAAGATCTTGTAGTACTTGTTGATCCACTTGGTGAATTGTCAATTGGTGTACCATCAACAACATATAGTGGTTGATTTGAACCAGAAATAGAACCAATACCTCTCACAATAACTTTAGTAGAAGCTCCAGGTTGAGTAGGAGCACTAATGTCAACCCCTGCAACTTTTCCTGATAAGCCTTCTAAAGGGTTGTTTGTGATAACATTCGTAATATCTTCAGAACCTACTGTTGTAGCGGCGTAACCAAGAGCTTTCTTATCTCTTTTTATACCTAAAGCCGTAACAATAACTCCTTCAAGAGCGATCGCATCATCTAACATTTTGATAGTAGTACTTGCATTACGAGCTAAAACTTCTTTAGAAGCCATACCTATGTAAGAAAATACCAATGTTTGTGTAGGCATTGCGTCAATACGGAAATTTCCGTCAATATCACTGTTCACTCCGTTAGTAGTTCCTTTAATAACAACTCCTACACCTGGTAGAGGTAAATTATCACCGTCAACTACTTTTCCAGATACCGTGATAGATTGTGCAAACGAGAGCTGCACAAAGAGCATTGCGAAGAATGCTGCTAAAATCTTTAATCTTGGTTTCATATCATTTTTTTTTGTTAGTGGAGTAAAAGTCTTAATTAATCCTTAAGCACACAACCTTTTTTATGATTTTTTTTCTAAAACTTTGTGTTAAAACTAATATGAACTATTGAATTTCGGGTGTTTATAGCCTCATTTGTTAGGAAACCATTCGCGTATGAAATGTTAAAAAGGCCAATTTTTGTACTTAAGCCAAATCCAACACCTAATCCAATTAACGAATTACTGTACGAATTTGTAATGATTTTACTCTCATCTAAGTAGTGGCCATAATCCATTATTGAATGTACGTATAGAGTAGAAGACAATATATATCGGTATTCTGTAGATAGTAAAAGTGCTGCATTTCCTTGAAGTAAATTTTCTGCAAATCCGCGAATACTTCTACTTCCACCAAAACGAAATAGCTCACCAACGATGTATTCTTTGCTTCGTAGGAAATAATTTGTGTTTTTGACCCAAACTACATTTTGATTATTAAGATAGAAGTTATGTTCAAAGTTTGATTCAATAAAAATTTGCGGAATTTTTTCAAGGGTCGAAGTCCTTTGGCCCACACCCGTCTTAAAGCTGAAAAGTGTTTTATAAGGAAATAACAGTAATTCAGGTCTATAGTCATTGTACTCAAAAGTTGCCGTAACAAAAGTATTTTTGTAGTCTTTGAGAATAGGGGAATTTGAATTTTGAATGTCGCTAGATTCTGTTGTCTGATATCCTACAAAGAATCTTTTGCTGTAAGAAAAATAGTAACCTAACTCTAGGGCGGTCTTAGTATTTTGATAAGTACTGTCTTGTTTAAAGATATTTAAGCTTGCTTTAAGCGCAAAGGGAGACTTGAAAATGTAGGGTAATTCAATGCTAGTTTTAAAATTGGTCTGTTTTTGCCCGTCGCTTTTCCAATACAGGTCAAAAGTCTCTCCAGTTTTAAGGGCATTGTTTAATTGCAAATCCAAATATCCATTAAAGATCAATTTACTCGATTCTTCGTCATTAGAAAACCCTACTATTCCATCAAATTTGTTGGAATTTGCTTTTTCAAGATATACATAAACTTTGGTGGTGTCGGTCGTAAATAATATTTCCGGACTTTTTATTTGTTGCACAAATGGAAGCTTGTCAAATTCCTTTCTAATTCTCTCAATATTGTTTTGTGTAAAGGTTGTGTTTTTGTATAGACGCTCAATATTTTTGAGGTGCCCTTTCGGGAAATTGTTATATCCGCTTATTACAATGTCATTGATCTTTCTTATTGCGCCTTTTTCCACTACTAGATCGGCAACAAGTGTATTTCCGCTTTCGCGAAAATTACTCAGTTTAACTTTTGCCATTGAGTAACCTTCCAGTTCCAATTGCTTTGTATAGTTCTGAAGATACTCTTCTGCCGAAGTGAAAGGGATTAAAATAGAATCTCTTCCCAAGAACTCATTTTTTTTTCCTACTGTAATTTTGTCTTTATATATTAAGATAGTTTTAATTTGATTGTATAAAATAGTGTTAGCTGTAGCTAAAGTGTCATTAAGTAATGTATAATCTGAAATTGTAGAATTGATAAATCCTAAATGATGTAGGTCGGATGAGGCTTTATAAATTGCTGCTGAGATACTTTTTTGAGATTGATGTATTTTCTGATAGTTTAAAGAATCAACGATCTTCTTTTCAATATCACTAATTGTGTTGATTTTAAAATGAATATTCTGTGCGCCGACATTTAAGCAAGTTAGCATCAGCAATATAAAATAGATTGAATTTTTCAAGTGGAAATAGTTGTGAAACATAGAACGCAAAGATGCTATTTTTTGTATAATCGGCTGGCATGAAATATTATGTACGAAAATAATCTAATAAATGTTTGAATAAAAAAAAATATTCTTACATTTGCAACCCCGTAAAAAGCGGGAATTTTATAATCATAATAATTATTAGTATTTAATTATGCCAACAATTCAACAATTAGTAAGAACCGGAAGAACTCAGATGACTAAGAAGAGTAAATCGGTTGCTCTAGATTCTTGTCCTCAAAGAAGAGGTGTTTGTACGCGTGTTTACACTACTACACCAAAAAAACCAAACTCTGCAATGCGTAAAGTAGCGCGTGTACGTTTGACAAATGGTAATGAAGTGAACGCTTACATCCCAGGAGAAGGACACAATCTACAAGAGCACTCGATAGTATTAGTTAGGGGTGGAAGAGTAAAAGATTTACCAGGAGTTAGATACCACATTGTGCGTGGTGCACTTGATACATCAGGTGTAGCAGGAAGAACACAAAGAAGATCTAAGTATGGTGCTAAACGCCCAAAAGAAGCGAAAAAGTAATTAAAAAAAATCTTTTAAAGACAAAGACATGAGAAAAAGAGCAGCAAAGAAGAGGCCACTTCTTCCAGATCCAAGGTTTAACGACCAATTGGTAACACGTTTCGTAAACAACTTAATGTGGGATGGAAAAAAATCAACAGCTTTTAAAGTATTTTATGATGCAATTGACATTATCGAATCAAAAAAGCAAGATGACGAAAAGTCATCACTAGAAATTTGGAAAGACGCTTTAACAAACGTTATGCCTCACGTAGAAGTACGTAGCCGTAGAGTTGGTGGAGCTACATTTCAAATTCCAATGCAAATTAGACCAGACAGAAAAATCTCTATGGCAATGAAGTGGTTAATAC
>CBDUDY010000092.1:0-8719 GCA_965366055.1 uncultured bacterium | reverse complement strand
TGATTTGCAAAGGTGGAAACAAATTGGAAAAAGAGATTGAATTACAGATTTCAGCATCTGGGAAAGAGCTAGTTTACGCCGAAGAATCGACTGCAGTAGCTATAGCCGAAATGGTTTTTGCACACCTGTTTTCGGGTGCGAGAATGCTTTATGACGCCAATAGACTGATGCCACTTGAAGGCGATTCGAATTTTGAATCTCTGCAAAAAGGTTTTGCTTCTGGTCAAGAATTAAGAGGTAAAACTCTTGGTATCATTGGTTTTAATGCAAGTGGAAAAGAAGTTGCGAAGTATGCGACGGCCTTGGGAATGAGAGTTTTAATTAGCGATTCTACAGCAGAAAATCCTGAAGTTACAGTTGACTTTTATTCAGGACAAACCGTTTCTGTAACTCTTGAAGATGTGGAGCGAAATGTGCTTTTGGCAAATGCAGATTACATCAGTTTGCACATTGATGAGCAGGAAGATTACGTGATTTCTAAGGCTGATTTTGACTTGATGAAAGATGGCGTTGGAATTATAAACTGTGCTTTTGGTCGCGCTTTGAATGAGGTGGATTTAATTGCCGCATTGGAAGAAGAAAAAGTGCTTTTTGCTGGAATTGACCGTTTTGAAGAAGAGCCAAATCCTGCAATACAAGTGTTGATGCATCCGCAAATTTCACTATCGCCAAACATTGCAAGAAGCAGTATTGAAGTTCAAGAAAGAGCAGATTTAGAATTTGCAAAAGTCTTATTATCAAAATAATAACTTAATTTTAAGTGCTTTATAATCGCAGGTTTTCTAAATTTATAAAAAGATTGATCCTATGAAAAATTTTATACTATCGACGCTGCTTTTATTAATTTTGACTTCTTGCGGTTCATCGAAACCAATGGCAAACTCTACGGCAGTTAAGGATTCTGATAAAGTAGTTATTGCAAACGATTCATTGGAATATGAAGTAATTATTATTGATTCGGGTTTTAGCACTTATCTTGCTACAACCGCCTATCCTCGAAATTATTATTCACAATCATTTTTAGAAAATAAAAATAATATGTGGATTCGAGAGTATAATGCGAGAGCTCGACAAGGAAAATCTTTGTACGAGATGCCTATCGATTATGAATCTAATATAGATTATGGCTATGAAGTGAATTACCTCTTGTATAATTATATGGTATATTTTCAGAATAAATACAATCAAAAACTCGGCGGTTATGTTCCTTTGCGTTAAGTTACTATCTTTGTAGCTGATCCAAATTATTTAGTTATGCAAAGATTAAAAGATCGTTGGCAAATTACTTCAAACTTTCAATTAGGTATTATATTTTTGGTTTTTGCAATTACAGGTTCTGCGGCTGCGTACTTATCAAAGCCAGTTTGTGAATTGCTAGGAATTACAAAAGACCACTTAGGATATTTCTTTTTACCATTCAGACTCCTTATAATTTTCCCTATTTACCAGCTAATGCTAGTGTTTAACGGCTTTATCTTTGGTCAATTCAAGTTTTTCTGGGATTTCGAAAAGAAAATGCTTCGTCGTCTAAAGTTGGGATTTCTACTGCCAAAAGAAGACTAACATCCGATTTCATTCTTATAAATTTCATTTTTCACAAGTCTAATATGAGAAATTCTACACTTCTTATCAGCTTTATATTTGCTGCATTTACAATTACTTCTTACGCTCAGAAACCTTTAAACTCTAAAGAAATTGATGCTCTTGTCGAGAAAACTCTCAGCACATTTGATGTTCCGGGAATCGCGGTTGCAATTGTAAAAGACGGAAAAATTATTCACGAAAAAGGCTACGGTTTAAGCTCGTTGAATAATAAGCAGAAAGTAAACGAACACACTCGTTTTGGAATCGCATCTAATAGTAAAGCGTTTACTGCAACTGCTTTGGCGATGCTTGTAGATGAAGGAAAAGTAAAATGGGATGATAGAGTTCGCAAATATATTCCGGAATTCACTTTGTACGATTCTTATGTAAGTGATCAGTTTACGGTTCGCGACTTGTTAACTCACAGAAGTGGACTTGGTCTTGGTGCAGGCGATTTGATGCTTTGGCCAGATAGTAGCTCCTATTCTACTCAAGATATTATTCATAATCTTCGTTATTTAAAACCTGTCTCGGATTTTAGATCAAAGTACGATTATGATAACTTACTTTATATTGTGGCTGGTGAAGTGGTAGAAAAAGTTTCGGGAATGAGCTGGAATGATTTTATCCAACAGCGAATTTTAAATCCGCTTGAGATGACCGAAAGTGCTCCAAATTTTGGAATGCTGACTTCCAAACAAAACGTCATCGATCCTCACGCTGAAGTTGATGGAAAAGTAATGGTTGTTCGTCGTGATTGGCGAGAAGTTGCGGGCGCTGCAGCAGGAATTTACAGTAGTGTTCACGATATGACAAAGTGGGCAAAAATGCAGTTGAACGACGGAAAATACGGAGCAAATTTAGAGAAGAGACTTTTTTCTGAAGAAGCTCATAACGAAATGTGGACTCCACAAACAATAATTCCTGTAAGAGGAAAAACTCCCTACGACACAAAATTTAAAAGCTACGGTTTAGGTTGGTTTCTAAGTGACGAAAAAGGATATAAAGTGGTTACGCATACGGGAGGATTGTTCGGAATTGTAACTCAATTTACCTTGATTCCAGAAATGGATTTGGCGATAATTGTATTTACGAATCAGCAATCTGGTGCAGCATTCACCTCTATTACTAATACTATCAAAGATGGTTATTTTGGCATAAAAGGTCAAAATAGAATCAAACAATACCACGAAAGTGTTCAAAAAAACAATGCAAATGCAGAGAAAATTACTTCTAAAATCTTTGCAGAAATCGAAGCGCAGAAAGGTAACACAGAATGCAATCTGAAAAACATCGAAGGTACTTACCACGATTTATGGTTTGGTGATGCAGTAATTTCTTCTAAGAATGGAAAGATGAGATTTGATGCTATAAATTCTCCTAGATTAACTGGCGATTTACTTCCTTACAAAGGAAACACGTATATCGTAAAATGGGATGATCGCAGTTACGATGCTGATGCTTTTGTGAAATTTGAATTGGATTTTGAAGGTAATATTTCTGGAATGACGATGAAAGCAATTTCGCCCTTGACTGACTTTAGCTTCGATTTTCAAGATTTATCCTTTAGTAAAAAAGCAGAAAAATAGATTAAAGATAATTATCTGAAATACGCTACTTTAGCAACTTAATTTATTTGAATTCAAATGAAAAATTACTTGCTAATTGTGCTTTTCTCACTAGGATTCTTATCAACTATTTGGGCGCAGTCTGATGATTTCTCTAAGAAATCTTATATAACTTTTGATGTTTTGTCGCCAGTAATTAACTATTCTCCACGTTATGAGATAGGATATTACAGACATTTCAATGAACAATGGATGCTGGGTGCAGAACTTGGAATTGGCACTTATGATACCTCCATAAATTTTGCGGCGCCTGGCGGTTGGATCGAAAAGGATTATTTAAGTTTTTCTATCACTCCAGAAATTATTTATATGCGAAATCCATATAGAAAAACTAAACGATTTATTTCTGCCGAATTATTTTACATCCATCACACAGACAAATTTCAAGATAAAAGTTACACAGATACAGAGTTTATAAAAACGTACAATTACGAAAGTGCCGATTATCAGCGTAATAAGTTTGGACTAAATTTTAGTTATGGAATGATAATCAACTTTAGCAATAGTGTTGGCATCATTCCAAAACTAGGCGCTGGTTTCAAGGTTCGAGATGTTCAGTATAAAAATATTGAGAATCTAACTGTTTCGGAGGGAGAAGGTTTTTATGGATGCACGCCAAGTTTCACGTCAAGACATCTTGAGGTTGCAGGATTGGTTACACGTTTTAACTTCAACTTTGAGATGCAATTCTTCTTTAAATTTTAGGAAAAATTTAATCTTTTACATTTCCCAAATCTGTGTGTTATGGCTGATTATTAGTATCTTTATTTTTATAAATTGGCTTTCGCCGAAAGAATAATGAGAAACAAATGACAGATAGAGAACTAGATCGTATCATAGAAATGGCCTGGGAAGACAGAACTCCTTTTGAAGCCATAAAATTTCAATTTGGATTAGCTGAAGCTGATGTTATTAAATTAATGCGTACTGAACTTAAAGAAAATTCTTTTAAACTGTGGCGCAAACGCGTTAATAGCGGAGTAAGTCAGAAGCACTTGATGAAGAGAAGCGATGAGATCGACAGATTTAAATGTACTCGTCAAAGAAGTATTTCCAATAATAAGATTTCTAAAAGATAAATAGTCGCTTTTTCGTACTGTTTAGGTTTAAGATATCTGATTGATATTCTTCAAAAAAACTTGATTTTGCAAGCCTTGTGAAACAAAATATTAATATAGTTTGGCTCAAAAGAGATTTGCGTTTGCAGGATCATTTGCCATTGCTAAATGCCGAAAATTCAACAGAAGAATATCTAATTATTTATATTTTTGAGCCTTCGATGATTGCAAGCGAAGATTCTTCAAACAGGCATTTGCAGTTTGTCTACCACTCTATTATTCAACTCAATCAGCAATTAAAAGACTATAATAGAAAAGTTGAAATCTTCCACGGAGAAGCTTTACAGGTTTTTGAATTCTTATCAGAAACTTTTATTCTAAAAAATATTTTCTCTCACGAAGAAAGTGGCGTTTTAAAAACTTGGGAACGTGATAAAGCCGTTGCAAATTTTTTGGAATTAAATACAATTAAATGGGTCCAATCTCAAAAAGATGGGATTTTGCGAGGATTAAAGAATAGGAAATCTTGGGACAAAAAATGGCACGAATATATAAACACGCCTGTTATAATAAACTCCTACTCTACTCAAGAATCGATTATTTTTGAAAATCAATTTAGCTTACCTCAAGAACTTTTTAAAATTTTAGAAATATATCCCGAAGAATATCTAAAAGCAGGTGAAGATTATGCTTGGAGATATTTAAAATCTTTCTGTGAAGACCGAGGTAAGAATTATAATAGATTTATTTCTAAACCTCTCGAAAGCAGAAAATCTTGTGCTAGGATTTCGCCCTATTTAGCTTGGGGAAATTTGTCGATAAAACAAACGTATCACTTTGTCCAAAATCATCCAAATTACGAAAAACATTCGAGAGCATTCGAAGGAATGTTGACACGATTGATTTGGCACGACCACTTTATTCAGAAGTTCGAAACCGATTGTAGTTACCAAAATCTCTGCATTAATAAGGGATATGAAAGTTTAGAGTTTTCGAATAATCCTACTTACCTTCAAGCTTGGAAAGAGGGAAATACGGGCCTGCCGTTGGTTGATGCCTGTATGCGCTGTTTAATCAAAACTGGATGGATAAATTTCCGAATGCGCGCGATGGTAGTTTCGGTTTTATGTCATCATTTAGATTGCGATTGGCGTTTAGGAATGTACCATTTGGCACAGCTATTTTTGGACTACGAACCTGGCATTCACTATCCGCAATTTCAGATGCAAGCAGGCACGACGGGAGTAAATATTATAAGAATTTACAATCCGATCAAGCAATCGCAGGATCACGATGCAAAAGGAATTTTTATTAAGCAATGGATTCCCGAATTATCAGATGTCCCGATTGAATTTATTCACGAACCTTGGAAAATGACCACTTTGGACAAGGTGTTTTTAGGAATAGATTCTATATATCCAGATCCTATCGTTGATCTTGAGAAAAGCGGAAAATACGCAAGAGAAAAAATTTGGGGTCACCGAGAAAACTTATTAGTTCAGAAAGAAAATAAAAGAATTTTAAAAATACACGTAAGAAATAATGCAGTTAGAAAAGGATAAACTTGCCGAATTAGAAAGACATTATAAATTAAATTTGATCAACTCGATTTCTGGAATCAAGCCAGCAAATTTGGTTGGAACAGTTTCAAAAGATGGACAAGAGAATGTTGCCATATTTTCATCTGTTGTTCACATTGGATCAAATCCTCCGCAGTTGGGAATTATATTTAGACCGCAGGAAGAAATTCCGCGAGATACCTATAAAAATATAATGGAAACTGGCTTTTACACGGTCAATCACGTTACAACTTCCATAATAGAAAAGGCTCATTACACCTCTGCAAAGTTAAAACCTGAAGAATCAGAATTTGATAGAATGAAATTGACTAGCGAAAAAATAGCTGATTTTCAAGCGCCATTTGTTGGAGAATCTGTTATTAAAATGGGTTTAAAATATGTTGAAAGTGTTCCATTATCAAACGGTTGCATTTTCGTAATTGGTACCGTTGAATTGCTTTTTGTGCCAGATGAAGCAGTTAACGAATTAGGTCAAATTGACTTGGAAGTTAGTGAATCCGCGGGTGTTTCCGGTCTTAATACCTACTATAAGTTAGTCAAGAAAGATTCTTATCCGTATGTTAGATCAAATGAAATTCCTAATTTTGAATGAAAAAGTCAGATTTACCAACAAAAATTTGTGAAACTTGTGGATTGCCTTTCACCTGGCGCAAGAAATGGGAGAAAAATTGGGATGAAGTAAAATACTGCAGTCAAAGATGCAGAATGAATAAAAAATCAAAAACTGAATGAAAATCAAATTAATAGTATCACTTGGAATTCTAGCCTTGCTATCAGCTTGTCAAGATAAAACGGCGACAATGACTCCAACTAATCCAACCGTAAATCATAATTCGACCAACAATAGTCCTGAAAACCAAACTCGTAGTCCTTCTACGATGATTAGTGAATCTGTAAATGATCCGCTTGCGCTAAAGTTAAAGAAATATCTTGCTGAAGAATATCTTACCGAGGCAGATAATCGTGCTATTGAAGAGAAAGATAGGATCTTTCAACTTTACGAAATTGATCTCAATAATGACGGAAAGAAAGAAGTATTTGTAAATTTTGTTAGTCCATATTTCTGTGGAAGTGGCGGTTGTACATTATTACTTTTGAATCCCGATTTAAAACTGATTACTAAATTTACAGTCACTAGAACACCAATATATGCTGAGAAGGAACTAGCAAACGGCTACAAAAAGTTACTAAACGAATCTGGAGGAGAATGGAAAGAACTGATTTATGATGGAAAACAATATCCTTCAAACCCAACTCTTTTGAAGAAATCAAAAATCGAACAACCATCGTATGAAGCTGAGATTATCTTTGATGAAAAATACCTGAAAGCTAAAACATATACTTTCTAAATTTTAAAAAGTGAAATCATAAAAAAACCGTCAATTTGACGGTTTTTTTATGATTTCAAGTTTCGAATGAAATTGTCCTATATAATTATTCTAACCTCACTTTAAAACTCTAATTCTTAAATGACGTCTAGTTGCGCGAAGGATGGGAGCGGCATCCTTTGCTGCCAAAAGATTTATCAAATTTACCAAAAAATTTGTGGCAGCAAAGATATAGTGGACAGCCTGACGATCGCCTTGCGAAATTTTCAATGTTAGCATAATTAGTAATGGCGATGGTCGCGCCCCAAAAAAAAACTTCAAACCTGAAATCAATCTCTGTAAAAAAGACGCTTTCAAATTTGAAGTCAGATTAATTGTATTTAAAACTTAGCTTTTTCTGATGATGTGCGTGTAAATCCAAGTGAGGGTAAAAGTTGGGATTATGTCTGTGAAAGGAAGTAATTCCTCAGCAAAAGAGATAAATCCACCAACTTTTCCGACTGTTCCTTTGTACATTCTTGCCAAAATTAATCCTGACAATGGAGCCCAAATCACATCGGAAAACTCTCCTAAAAATGGGATGCTAAATGAAAGCATTCCGACCGCATCAAAAAATACACTTAAAATTAGTTGCTGTATAGCTCCCGCAGAAAGTCCTTTAGTTGATATTTTGTCTGTCATATTGAAAATTTTTTATGCAATATGCAAATCAAGTGCCAAACTATTTCTTCAATTTATCCTTGAAAAGCTTGCGAACCTTCTCAACCTTAGGCGTCACAACGTAGACACAGTACGACTGCCCGCGATTGTCTGCGTAATAATTCTTGTGGTAATCTTCGGCAAAATAGAATGTTGGCGCGGCAGAAACTTTTGTCACAACTGGTTTACCGTAAGTATTTTCTTTATTAAGCAACGCGATATAGTTTTCCGCAATTTCTTTTTGCTCATCATTGTGGTAAAAAACTTCACTTCTGTATTGAGTTCCTACATCATTTCCTTGTCTATTAAGCGTGGTTGGATCGTGAGTCGCGAAGAAAACTTCTAGAATTTCACCGTAGCTGATTATTTTTGGATCAAAGGTAATTTCGATAGCTTCGGCGTGACCGCTAGCTCCAGAAGAAACTTGCTGGTAAGTAGGATTTGGACGCGCACCGCCAATGTATCCAGGAACAACTTTTGAAATTCCGTCTAATTCTAAAAATACTGCTTCTGTACACCAGAAACATCCGCCAGCTAAAGTTGCAACCTCTTTTCCTTTTTCTACTTCCATTTTTACAGGTGTTGTTTGTGTTTTAATATTTGAAATTTTTTCTTTTGACTGACAAGATAATGCCAAAAATAAGAATGATAAACTAAGTATGTGTTTCATTTTTTTGCATTTTAGTTCAACAAAATTAACGAATCGTCTTCGCAGTAGTATTGTACTTAACGTAACTTTATAGGGTTACGGCTCAAAAGAATGCGGAATTGTATTTTGAAATCTGCATTTTGGTTGTTACTTTGTGCGAAACAATTTCATCTATGATACAAGCGCAGAATAT
>CBDUDY010000091.1:0-8743 GCA_965366055.1 uncultured bacterium | reverse complement strand
ATATCTGAAAAAATATGTTTCAGAAATGTCCTAAAAAAAGAAAACCCCATAACAATAAAGTTACGGGGTTTTTTCAGATTGTTGTTGGTCTACTAGGACTCGAACCTAGAAAGACTGCACCAAAAACAGTTGTGTTACCATTACACCATAGACCAATTCTGATTCGGGTGCAAATTTATAACATTTTCTCAATGCTGCAAACAAATAGTGAAAAAAAGTGAAAATTTTTTTTTTAGTACGTCGTTACGTAAAAAAGCATTTTCTTTGTCCTAATAAAAAAATAATACTTTCTCTTAATATGATGGCATTTAATTCTAAGAAGTGGAATACAATTTTGGGTTGGACTGCATTTGCAATTGCGCTCATCACCTACTCTCTAACGGTAGAGCCAACGCTGAGTTTCTGGGATTGTGGCGAATATATTGCTACCTCAGCAAAACTGCAGGTTGGACACCCTCCAGGCGCACCACTCTATCAAATGCTAGGTGCTTTCTTTGCGATGTTTGCAATGGAAGCCAATCAAGTTGCGCTAATGGTAAATATGATGTCGGTGTTTTCGAGCGCCTTTACCATCTTATTTATGTTTTGGTCAACAACAATTCTGCTAAAAAAAATAATTTCAAACTTTACTACTCTTGACCAAAATGCTGAAGTTGCGTTGCTTGGAAGTGCTTTTGTAGGATCATTAGCTTTCGCATTTTCGGACAGTTTCTGGTTTAATGCGGTGGAAGCGGAAGTTTACGCAATGGCCTCTTTCCTAATTGCATTACTATTTTGGCTAGGACTTCGTTGGGAGCAAGAAATGCATTTACCGCGTGGTAACAGATGGTTGTTATTGATATCGTTGGTTGTGGGACTTACTTTTGGAGTTCACTTTATGGCTTTGCTGACCATTCCTGCAATAGGATTTTTATACTATTTCAAGAATTATCACACGATTACCCCTAAGAATTTTATCATTGCCAACATAGTTGTCGTTGGTGTCCTATTGTTTATATTCCAATTACTACTGCCTTGGACTCTTGCATTCTTCGGAAAGAGTGAGGTGTTTATGGTCAATACTTTCGGAATGCCTTTCAATAGCGGTACTATTATCGCTGGATTGATTCTCATTGGATTGTTTTACTACTTCCTAAACTATACCAACAAAAAGGATTTGCCATTTTACAACACGCTTATTCTTTGTGTCTTATTTATATTCATCGGTTTCTCGACTTGGTTTATGCTTCCGATACGTGCAAATGCAAATGTGGTAATTAACGAAAATAAACCATCGGATGCCGCCGAAGTGCTGGCTTACTACAATCGTGAGCAATACGGATCGAATGCTTTATTTTACGGAAAGCAGTTTTCTGAAATGTTTGCAGGACTTGATCCCGACAAACCGTATTTAGACAAAAAACCAAATTACGAGCGTGATTACAAAACTGGAAAGTATGTAATTACTAATAATTGGAAAGATGCTGAACAAAATAGCGATGATTACCACAAGACTATTTTACCTCGTATGTGGAGCACAGATCACGCGGAAAACTATATGAATTTTACCAATCCGCTAGAATTTAAAATCAATCCTAACTACGACTACGAAAGTGAATTAGGGAAATACGGAATTGATGTTGAAAATATTACCGACGAAGAATTACGAGGCGCAGTAGCACAACTTCGAGGCGAAGTGGAGAAAACTGTTAATGAATTCAGAATCGCTTACGCACAAGATAAAATTGACAATCAAGGATATCTTGAATTTCTAAAAAGCTACGGAGATTACCTAATTATCGAAAAACCAACTACGGTAGACAACTTCAAATTCATGTTTGAATATCAGTTTGGCTATATGTATTGGAGGTATTTGATGTGGAACTTTACCGGAAGACAAAACGACATTCAAGGAAAATATGATAACCTTGACGGAAACTGGTTGAGCGGAATTACTTTTATTGACGAGATGCATTTAGGACCACAAGACAATTTGCCAAATGATGTGTTAAACAATAAAGGTCGAAATACTTATTTCTTCCTGCCATTTATCTTGGGAATTATTGGTTTAATTTTCCACGCCAAGAAAGATCAAAAGAGTTTTTATGTGCTGCTAGTCCTATTTCTGTTTACCGGTCTTGCCTTAAAGATTTATCTTAATGAACGCCCTTTTGAACCTCGTGAACGTGATTATGCGCTCGTAGGATCATTTTACGTCTTTGCAATTTGGATTGGAATTGGTGTTTATGCGATTTACGATTTCATCAAGAAATACCTTCAACCAAAGATCGCTGGTCCTGCGGTGGTGGCTGTTTGCCTGTTGGCCGCGCCGGTATTAATGGCGTCTCAAAACTGGGATGATCACGATCGTTCTGACCGTTATACTGCTTTGGCTATAGCAAAAAACTATCTGCAAGGATGTGAACCAAACGCAATTTTATATACAATTGGCGATAATGACACATTCCCTCTTTGGTACGCGCAAGAAATTGAAGGTTTTAGAACAGATGTGAAAGTTGTAAATACAAGTTTGTTTATGACCGATTGGTATATCGATTCAATGAAAGCCAAATCCTATGAAGCGGATGGACTTCCAATCTCTTTTGACCACTCGCAATATGTGGGTGACAAACTTGACGCGGCAATCTACAGCCCTCGTACAGAAGCGCGGGTTGGTCTTGATGAACTTATGAATTTCATTAAAAGTGATGATCCACGCACCATGGTCGAAATGCGAAATGGACAGAAATTACACTTCTTCCCTACAAATAAAGTTAGAATTCCTGTAAATAAGGAAACCATAATTAAAAATAAGGTGGTTAGTGAGCAGTATTATGATTCGATCGTCCCTTATATCGATATTGACATCAAAGGATCTGCTTTATACAAAAACCGGATTATGATGCTTGACGTGATGTTGAACAACAACTGGAAACGTCCTATTTACTTTACTGGAGGCTCTTTTGGAGACGACGATTATATGTGGATGAAAGATTATCTGCAACTTGACGGAATGATCTACAAACTAGTTCCGCTTAAAAATCCTGTTGCAAAAGCAGCAAGTCCGCTTGATATGGGACAAATTGATAGTGAGAAAATGTACAAAATTGTAATGGATTGGAATTGGGGTAATAGCGGAAGCACCAAAATTTACCACGATCCTGAAACGCGCAAAAATAGTATTACCTACCGTACCAATATGGCGAGATTGATGGAACAGCTTATCAATGAAGAGAAAATTGATAAAGCAAAAAACATCATTGATCTTGCAATGAAGGAAATGCCTGTAGATTATTTTGGTTATTATACAATGCTGGAGCCATTTGCTGCAGGATATTATGCAGTAGGTGAAGAGGTGAAAGCGAGAGCGCTGCTCACAAAACTGATAACTAAGTATCAAGAATCACTTAATTTTTATGCAAATATTCCGTCATCAAGTCAGAATGCAATTGCAGTGACTATTATGTCAGATATCGAGCGCTATCGTAGTTTACTATTAGTAACGCAGGATCAA
This sequence comes from uncultured bacterium, assembly GCA_965366055.1. Lineage (GTDB taxonomy): Bacteria > Bacteroidota > Bacteroidia > Flavobacteriales > Flavobacteriaceae > Flavobacterium. The sequence goes on along the minus strand of CBDUDY010000091.1, from coordinate 5,250 downwards.
GACCCGACGTTCTATCAAAAAGAAAAAGTACGATTTAATAAAATGAATGAACGTTTTAAACGTTTTGGACGAACGAATGAATAGAAGATTTTAAGTTATTTATTTTAAAAGGCAGACAATTGATGTCTGCCTTTTTTTTGTTAAATTGATTGCATGTTTTATTGGGTGAAGACACATTGGATTATTAAGAAAATCTTTTCGAAATATATGTGGAGCAAAGAGCAAAATGAAAAGGTAGTATACCTGACTTTTGATGATGGACCTACGCCACAAATTACGGAATGGGTTATGCAGCAGTTGCAGCAGTACAATGCGAAGGCGACATTTTTCTGTATTGGCAAAAATGTAAGGGAACAACCCAAGATTTTTCTGCGATTGCTACAGTCAGCTAATGCGATTGGGAATCATACTCAAGACCACATCAATGGCTGGAGATGTTCGACCGAGAATTATTTGGAAAACATTGAAGAATGTGAAATTGCTATTGGAAATTTATCCAATCAAGAGCATAAGTATTTTAGACCGCCTTACGGCAAAATTACTTCTGGTCAAGCAACAGCAGTTCTACAAAAAGGATATAAGATTATAATGTGGGATGTACTCAGCGCCGACTTTGACCAAACGATTACGCCTGAGAAATGTTTAGATAATGTTCTGAAAAATGTAAAGCCTGGAAGCATAATCATTTTTCACGACAGCGAGAAAGCGTGGCAAAACTTGCAATATACGTTGCCGAAAGTTTTGCAGTTTTTAAAAGACAATAAATTTGAATGTAAACTTCTCGATTAAATGTATTAGAAAATTTGACTAATAAAATCGGATCACAAAATATTTTCGAAATAAGAAACCTGTAAGACTTTAAACTAGAAAAATTGTACTTTAAGAAAGCAATTATCCATCGCAAAACATACATTATACATTGCTGACAAATTTTTCAAGACCTAACAGAAAATTAGAATTAAGACGAATTAACTAAAAGTATTCTCCTATTATTGTAATGATAGAATTTGCATCAAGCGCCGATGATTGTCTCCATACCATTTGCCCATCTTTGTAAATCATCAAAGTAGGAAGTGTTTTGATCCGCAAAGCATCAGAAAGTTCCTGATTTTTGTCCACATCTATTTTTATTACTCGCGCTTTATCACCTAATGCTGCAGCCACATCTCTAATGATAGGATGAATGTCTCCCGACTGCTCATTCCAGTCTGCATAAAAGCCAATTAAAACTGGGGTCTTTGCCTGTATAAGTTCTCCGAATTTTGACATCTCTTATTGTTTTATGTTGGCAATTTATTAATTAAATCGGGCAAAATAGTTATACAAATGTACTATTATTAACACAATTACGATATTTTTTGCTTCTTTTTTAGTTTCAAAACGGTAATCTCAGGCCAGATTCCTACTCGACCGCTATAGCCATGAAAACCTAATCCCCTATTTACGTAAATAAATCGGTCCATATGTTCATAAAGACCAGCCCATTGCTTGTATACATACGATACTGGACTCCATTTTATAATGCCAGGAATTTCGATTCCAAACTGAAAACCGTGAGTATGTCCGGCAAGAGTAAGATGGTATTTGCGTGGATCTTTCTTAACTTCCATTTCCCAATGCGATGGATCGTGACTTAGCAAAACTTTAAAATCTGAAGCTTTTAAACCTTCTGAAGCCACAGTCAAATCGCCCGCTTTACGAAAACGATGACCCCAATTCTCCACTCCTACTAATGCAATTGAATCTTCACCTCTCTTAAGAATTCTGTTTTCATTTAGCAAAAGCTCAAATCCAATTTTCTCGTGCAAGCCTTTGATTGCTTCAAAGTTTGCTACTTTCTCTTCGTTAGTGTCAAAAATAATATATTCTCCATAATCATGATTGCCTAAGATAGAAAATTTACCGAAAGGTGCATCGTGAATACCTTTAAAAGTATCAATCCAAGGTGTCATTTCACTCGCAAGACTATTTACAATATCGCCCGTAAATACAACTAGATCCGAATTCTGCTCATTAATTAAATCGACAGCATATTGAATTTTCTCAGGATTATCGAGACTTCCGCTGTGCATATCTGAAATGTGGGTAATTGTAAAACCGTCAAAAGAGTCAGGAAGATCTTCAAAAAAGACTGCTTGCTTTATAACTCTATAATCGTATTTGCCCTTGAGCACTCCGTAAATTAAACTGAAGAATGGCACTGCCGCAAGACCTAGGGCTATTTGACTCACAAATCTTCTTCTATCTGGCATATGTCCTTCAAGAGATTCTTGATGCATAAAATAATGAACAACTGTATTGAACAATCGAACAAGATCTTCGCCGAATAATACTAAAGTCAAAATGATTTTCGGAATGGTCAAAATCAGTAGAATACTCGCACTATAAAGTGTCAACTTGGTTTGACCTTCGTGTCGGTCAAATTGTGTAAAAGTCCAAATTACGAATAGCAGCGCTAGGACACTTATTATTTCGTAACCGTAGGCAACCCATTTAATTCGAAAGGCATTTTTTATCGCTTGGAAGGCATAAAATTCAACCGCCAAAACAACAACTATAAGGATAATCCAACGGGTCATACAATAATTTTTATGCAAATAAACAAATAATACAATGTTTCGTAGAGCGCTAAAGAAAACTTTAACGATGAACTAGGTTTTGCACAACATAATGGCGAAACTATTTTAAACATTTTTTTGACCACCATATTCAGTTGCTTTGATTAATTTTACGCTTCAATAAATTTTTCTATGTCACAACAAAAAAAACTTTTCTTGCTGGATGCTTATGCTTTAATATTTAGAGGCTATTATGCATTTATAAAAAACCCTCGAATCAACTCGAAAGGAATGGATACTTCGGCGATTTTAGGTTTTATGAATTCGCTTCTTGACGTTATCAAACGAGAAAGACCAGATCATTTAGCCGTAGCTTTTGACAAAGGTGGAAGTCACGTCCGTACAGAAATGTTTACCGAATATAAAGCCAATCGTAGCGAAACTCCTGAAGCGATCAGAATTGCTATTCCTTATATACAAGATATTTTGAATGCAATGCACATTCCAATAATCGAACTCGAAGGTTGTGAAGCTGACGATTTAATTGGAACAATTGCAAAACAAGCCGAAAAGCAGAATTACCAAGTTTTTATGGTAACGCCAGATAAGGATTTCGCACAACTAGTATCCGAAAATATCTTTATGTACAAACCTGCCCGAATGGGAAATGGAATTGAGATATTAGGTGTTCCTGAGGTTTTGGAGAAATTTGGAATCGAAAGACCCGATCAAGTGATTGACTTTTTGGGAATGATGGGCGATGCTGTAGATAATATCCCCGGAATTCCCGGAGTTGGTGAAGTGACCGCTAAGAAATTCCTGAAGCAGTTTGGAACCATCGAAAATCTTCTTGCCAATTCGCATCAGCTAAAAGGGAAGATGAAACAAAATATAGAAGAGAATCACGAGAAAGCGTTAATGTCCAAAACTTTGGCTACGATTATCTGCGATTGCGACGTGACTTTCTGCGAAACAGATTATGAACTGACTCGACCAGATTCAGAAAAGGTGGAGGCGCTTTTTCAGGAATTGGAATTCCGACGAATGGCCGATCAGTTTAACGCTCTTTTCTATAGTGGCGACGAACCTTCGGCGAAAGCCACAAAACCAGCAACCTCAAATGCAGCACCCGATTTATTTTCAACTTTCACTAGTGAGAGCGGAGAGGAAATCAGTATGCAGCAATTCAATATCTTGAGCAATACGTCACATTTATACCAATCGATTCAAGGTGAAATGGGAATTAAATTGCTATTGCAAAATTTACTCAAGCAGACATCTGTGAGTATCGACACCGAAACAACTTCCACAGATTTCTTAGAAGCCAAGTTAGTCGGACTTGCGTTTTCTTGGGAAAAAGGTCAAGGATTTTTCTTGCCTCTTCCAGAAAATGACGATGAAGCAAAAGCAACTCTCGAAAAATTAAAACCATTTTTTGAAAGTGAAACTATCGAAAAAACGGGCCATAATTTAAAATACGATCTGAAAGTATTGTCTCGCTACGGAATCACCGTTTCGGGAAAATTGTTTGATACGATGCTCGCACACTACTTGATCAATCCCGATATGCGCCACAGTTTGGACGTATTATCTGAAACATATTTACACTACACTCCAAAGAGTCAAAGTGAACTTATTGGCAAAGGAAAAACGCTCATCAGCCTAACGAAAGTAGGGGCCGAAGATCTAAAAGAATATGCGGTTGAAGATGCCGACGTTATCAATCAGCTGAAAACGGTTTTCGAAAAATCGCTTGAAGAAAACGAAGCTACCAAGCTTTTCGAAACTATCGAAATTCCGCTTTTGGTGGTTCTTGCCGATATGGAGACTGAGGGAATTCGACTTGATGTTGATTTCTTGAAAACGCTATCCTTCGAATTGGACAAAGACATTCAAAATTTAGAAGCGAAAATTCACGAGACTGCGGGTGAGACTTTCAACATTGGATCTCCAAAGCAGTTAGGTGAAATTCTTTTTGATAAACTTCAAATTGGCGGAACAAAACAGAAGAAAACCAAAACTGGTCAATACGCGACTGGCGAAGAAGTGCTTTCTCTTTTGGCAGAAGATAATCCAATTGTTGCTGAAATTTTAGAATACAGACAACTTATAAAACTTAAAAATACCTATGTGGATGCGCTGCCATTGCAGGTTTGCGAATCTACAGGTCGCATTCACACCGAATATATGCAGGCAGTCGCAGCAACAGGCCGACTGAGCTCCAACAATCCGAACTTGCAAAATATTCCGATTAGGACTGAACGTGGTCGTCAAATCCGAAAAGCTTTTGTGCCAAGAGATGAAAATTACACTATTGTTTCTGCGGATTATTCTCAAATTGAATTAAGAATTATCGCAGCTTTAAGTGGCGAGAAAAATATGATCGAGGCATTTAATGCGAACGAGGACATTCACAAATCTACCGCTGCCAAAGTTTTTAATGTCGCGGTCGAAGATGTTACTCGCGAGCAGAGAAGCCACGCCAAGACGGTCAATTTCGGAATTATTTACGGAGTTTCTGCGTTCGGATTGAGCAATCAGACTTCATTGTCACGATCTGAAAGCAAGGACTTGATCGACGCTTATTATGCAAGTTATCCACAGCTTAAAAATTATATTCAGGAACAAATTGATATCGCTCGTGAGCGCGGTTATGCACAGACAATTTTGGGCAGACGTCGTTATTTGAAAG
>CBDUDY010000090.1:0-8907 GCA_965366055.1 uncultured bacterium | reverse complement strand
ATTTTTCCAATTCCAAGTCCTGCTCCGATTACAGCTAATCCAGCTCCGATTCCAGCTAATACCATCTTAATAAAATTTTATAGTTAATAATTAATAAAACACATTTTAGTGATGATCATGCTCTTCTACAGCCTGACCAATAAACAATGCAGAAAGCAATGTAAATACATACGCTTGCAATGCTGCTACTAACATTTCTAATACTGACATAAATAATACGAAAGCTCCAGAAATAGGTGAAACTGCAACAGTTTCGAAAATAAAAATTAAAGAAAACAAACTCAAAATGATAATGTGCCCTGCAGTAATATTTGCAAACAAACGTATCATTAATGCGAAAGGTTTTGTCAACATTCCAATAAGCTCTACAGGAATCATAATTGGTGCTAACCAAAATGGAACTCCTGGCGTATTAAAGATGTGACCCCAGTATGATTTGTTTCCGCTGAATGTTGTAATAAGTAAAGTAATAAATGCCAACACAAATGTGAAGTAGATATTACCAGTAAGATTCGCGCTAAATGGGAAGAAAGGAATTAAACCAATTAGGTTGTTAATCCAGATAAAGAAGAAAACCGTTAATAAGTACGGCATGTACTTCGCGTATTTTTTCTCTCCGATGTTTGGTCTAGCGATATCATCACGTACAAAAACGATTAATGGCTCAAGAAAACCAGCAAGTCCTTTTGGCGCTAATTTGTTTTTATTGTATGATTTAGCAACAGCTAAAAATATAATTAAAAGTAAAATTGAAGACATAAACATTGAAAACACCAACTTCGTAATTGAGAAGTTTAATGGTCTTGCATCAAAATTAAATGCGCCTTCTGTTTTCTCTTTTGCTGTTAAAGCATCGTATTTATCTTTGTAGAAAATTATTTCGTTATTACGAACAAATTCTTGTCCTCCTTGTGAAACTACATGCTCCCCGCTATTATCGTGGTGAAATTGCTCCGAAGAAAAAGTTACCAGTCCATTATCCGTCCATAAAATAACTGGAAGATAAAAAGAGATTGGATGTCCGCCCCAGTCCATAATATGAAATTCGTGCGAATCTCCAATGTGACCATTGATCAAATCTGTTGGGTTAAACTTTTTCTCCACTTTTTCAAGTGTCGTGGCTTCCGATTGCTCAACAACCTGAATTTCGGTCGTAGGAGACTGAAGATCAGAATTATTATTGGCAAAACCAACAAGTGGGAAACAAGCTAAAAATGCTAAGAAAACTAACTGTAAAGGCTTATTTGAAAATACCATTATTAATTTGTGTATCGAATTTAAGTTTCTAAAATTTTTGCAAAGGTACATTTATAATTCGGAGTGTAAAATATTAAAATATAAATTTTTTTCAATCCTGAAAATATCCTAATTGATTGATAATCGTATTATTACTTACTGTTGATCATTTTTACTGCGAAAATCGTCGTAAAAAATAAAAATAGGAAGTAAGGAATGAAAAATGCCGCAATGTCAGGAACAGGATTTGCAACTTTCGCTTTAATCAGTGGGATAAGAAAAATTACCGCCGCCATCATCTGCATAAAGGTTGCCCCCATAAATGCAAAACCTGTGTATTCTTTATAAACTGAATTGACTGCAAGTAGTGCTGTAAATACAATTATGACACTTAAAGCGTGAAAAATATAGATGGACCAAACAGAATAAAATAAAGACGTATCGGCAAAAAATTCATTGGTAATAAAATACTGTGCAGTAAATAGAATTGCGAGAAAAGGCAGAAAATATTTAAGGAAATCGAAGAACTTGGACATTTTTATTTATTAAGGTTTTTTACTTGTCTGATCACATTATAAAGCGCAATAAAGACTGAAAAAAGAGATAAACAGATGGTGAAGATTGAATTGCTCATTCCGTAGCGCTCGTCAAGACGGACGCCGATATAAGTAAATACAAAGATTATAATTCCCATTTGAAAGGGAATATTCATCAATGCAATCCACTTAGCATTATCGTTTTTCTTGGGTAAGTTGGGGTCTTGCTTCATGAGCTGGTAGGTTTTTAACAGTATTAATCATTGCACAAGATGCCGTAAACTCGGCGCCAGGTTCCACCGCAAGTTTTGCTGTAGTTACTTCTCCACTAATAATGGCTTTGGATTTTACGGTAAGAAGTTCTGCAACTTTAATTTTACCTTCAAATTTTCCCTCGATGTCTGCATTTTTGCAAATGAGCTCTCCAACTATTCTTCCCGCAGGACCAATTACAATTTTGGCATTCGATTCGAAATTTCCAATGAGCTCGCCGTCCATTCTGAAGTCTGTTTGAGAAACAATGTTTCCTCGGATTACTGTTCCTTCCACAATCCTGTTAGTTTTGCCTAAGACATCTGCTGATGCCTTAAGACTTTTCTCAAACATACTCATCTCTTATTGCTTTTTTCGTCCTTTCCAGGATTTTGAGTTTGCGGTGCGCTACCAGGAGCAGATGGTTTAATAGGTTTTTTTGCATCTATCGGTGCTTTAAGTCCAACGGTTCCCGGAGGAAGAGTTGAATTTGGAGCGGCAGGTACAGGGATTTCTGCAGTAGGTTCGACAGGCATAACTTTTAAATCTGTGCTAAGAAATTCAGGTAAATCTTTTTTCATCTGCAGTACTTGATAATTGTGTGCAGAGATTATAATTGGTTTTTCAGTTACTTTGTATTCTTTAAATTCTGTCAAAACACTCGACATCCCTTCTGCGGCTGCAAAAGATTTAAAACCGTGAATTACTACAAAATTTTCGTTTTCTGTAAACATATCAAACGAACCTTTGATATTGCTAATTGGACGATCCTTCAAGAATTTTGCAATTTTGCCTTGTAGCTTTTTCGTGTTTGCATCTGTCGAATCTTTTACAGCGTACAATATTTTCCAGCTATTATCAGGATTTGCATTGTAGGACATTTTTTCCAACTTTAGATAATCACCTCGCAAAATCGCTTCAGCTTGTTTCCCTTCATCCGAATTTGGATATGTAAGTGCAACGAAATTAAGTGCTGGTTTGTATGCTGTAAGTCCTTTAATTTTTCCGATTGTATGTGCTTTTAGCAATTCAAATTTCGGCACAATGTCTTCGCCGGTAAATTGATCAATTGCTATTTCTACCTCCTCTAAAACTTGCTTGTAATGTCCCTTCTCATATTTTGAATACAATTTATTGTAAGCTGCATCAGGAGACATTGCCGCAATGTCTTCTGGGTTTACATTCGAAAGAATTTTTGCATAGCGAGATTCTGGATAGTCACTCATTATGCGTTGCTTCATAGCAGACATTTTTGGCGAACCGGTAATTTCGTAAATTTTGTATAAATAATACATGGATGGCAAAACTAAGCGCTCTTCTGGATTCATCTCCAAAAGTTTCTCTAGCTTATCAGTTGCCAATTTATATTCTTTGAATTTATCTTTATAAATTACACCAAGATTGTAGTAAGCGAAATTTCTATCTTTTACAAGTGTTGCAATTTCTTCTAAATCTGTGGGAATTTGCGAGGTATAATAAGGAACGGTATATTTTGGATCTACAAAATTCTTATCAACTTTATTACCTTCTTCATCAACCATATCAGAGTCGGAAATTGCATCATCGCTCATACTCGTTGATTTTACAGAAGAAAATTTCCAATTCTCTGCATACTTTCTATTTCCCCACAACTTTCGAAATTCATTTTTACCAAAAGCTACAGTTGTAGGATTGTAAAAATAAAAAGCTGCAACAGGAGTCGATTTTGGCGGCGCCATACTACTGCTAGACTCTAAACCAGCAACTGTCTCTAAAGACGATTCTTTAGATTTCATTCTTGCAGATCGCAATCCAGCTTCTGAAGTGGCAGAAACCGCATCGTCAGAATTCATGGAAATAGGACCTTGCTGAGCTAATTTCTCTGCCTGTTTCTTTTTTAGATCGTCAGCAATTTTTAATTTCGAAATATAATCTTCAAAATACACTGTTCGATCTCCCTCACTCATCGCAACTAGCGAAAGAATACTGTCATTTATGCTGGCAATATCTTCGTACTTGATAACATCAACTAGGTTGTCCTTTTTCCTTTTTATTGCATTAAACTCTCTTGTGCGAGGATTGAGCTGTACAAGTGTACTATCATAATAATTGAAAGCATTTAAATATTTGGCATCATCAAAGTAGATATCTGCCATATTTCTATAGTTTGAAGCCACTAGATACTTATCAGCAGTACGTTTCTTTAAAGAAGCATTATAATATTTCTTAGCATTTTCTGGAAGTTTTTCTTTCTCATAGAATAAAGCAACTTGATGATTTAGCACGTCAAGAAATGGTCTGTTTTCGCGATCCTCAAGAAGTTTTGTATACTTTTTCATAAAAGCAATTGTATCACCTTTTGATGGATCAAACTGTGCAGCTTGTCTCGCATGTGCCTGAATCACGTAGCTTCTTGGAGATGAACGCTTCATGTCTATCACTTTTTGAAAAGCTGTATAAGCACTATCTTGATAGCCTAACTGCTCATACAATTGTCCTAGAATAAAGTTGTAACGGGCCTTTTCTTCCTTCTCTTTTGTAAATTCTTGAGCTATTTTGATATGTGCAATAGCAGTATCTTTTATTTCTAAATTTAGATAAGCTTGCGCCAAAATTGCATTCGCATCAGCCACGATCTGATCTTTGAATTTAATATCCTTTAAAAGTCTTTTCAAGTTTACAATCGCTAACTCTTCCTTTTCTAGTCTGATATTGGTTTTCTCTCTCCAAACTTTTGCTTCGTAGATTTTATCGCTATTGGGATATTTGTACAGTATATAATTGAAGGCTTCAAGTGCCGGTATAAAGCGCTGATCGTAATAACGGGCTTTCCCAAGCATTAAGTGCGCCTCATCTATTTGAGGATTTTTTTCCGTTCCCCCGATATTCATCGAGTGCTTCTGAATTGCCTTGATAGCTTTGGTTTCTGAACGTTCGAAATTTGGATTTCGTGTTTGTCCAGGCATCAGCGTTTCTGAGGTAATTTGCATACGCTCTATAGGAAGTGTTTCCCAAAAATCATCTTTGTAATTGGTTTTCAAGTCGTTAATTCCGGCTTGTAACGCCAATTCGCCATTGTACAAAATATTAAATTCTGTACTCACAGCATGAGAATTTCTGGAAAGAAAAGAGTCTTTTTTGACTGAACAAGCAATCATAAAAACTGAAAATCCAGTAAATATGCCAATCTTATATATTGTGGTTTTCAATGTAGAAACGTTTTATTCTTAAACTTTTAAAAGCTAATTTTAGTATAATGAGTCGTAAAAATACGTTTCTTTTTGTTACGCCGAAAAAAATGTATCATTATTTAAAATCCCCTCCATACAACGCATCTAGAGATAAGACGTCTTTCGACGAAATTCTAAGCATAAATATTTACTTTAATACTAGACTGCAAAAAAAGTTTCTAGCTCTTTTAAAGTTTCGTTTGTAGTAGGTGTATCCTTTACAATCTTCCCTTTTTCGAGAACTACAATTCTTTTACAAACTTCGACAGTATGCTGCAAATCGTGGCTAGAAACTAATAATGTTCTGTTTTGATCAGCAGCGATTTCTCTCAAAATTCTTTTAAGTCTACTCACCGTTGTAGGATCTAGATTCGCAAAAGGCTCGTCAAGAATGACAACTTCTGGATTACCAATCAAAGCGGCGATAATTCCCACCTTCTTCTGATTTCCCTTTGATAAATCGCGAAGATACTTTCGTTTATTTAAAATTTCATCATTAAAGAATTCCGCAAATGGCGAAAGAAATTCATCTATTTGAGATTTGCTCTGCGCTCGCAAATCACCAATAAAATAAAAGTATTCCTCGGCAGTAAGGTATCCTATTAAAAAACTCTCGTCAATAAAGGCTGCAGTAAAAGGTTTCCAAGCTTCACTTTGATTTACAATTATTCCGCTATTTTTAATGTGCCCAGTTGTAGGTGAAATCAAATCCAATAGCAAACTAAAGAAAGTTGTTTTTCCAGCGCCATTGTTTCCAGCAAGTCCCAAACTTTCTCCTTTATTGATATGAAGACTTTGTATGTCAAGAACGCTAACACCGTTGTAAGTTTTTGATAAATTTATTGCTTCGATCATAATTAGTTGTTGTTTTGTTTGTAAGCCTGAATGGTTTTATACTTTTCTATTTTGTACACTTTTTCTATCTGAGCAAATACTACATTTCTAAACAGAAATCCTAAAATTCCTGCAGCTGCTACAAATGCAATTCCAGCATTTGAACTTATAAAGTAATCTCCAATAAAATATAGTACGAGAGGTAAAACTAATTTTGGAATAGTCAGCAATATCGACTGCGCATTAAAAGCTTTCTTATCTCCAAATATTCCTTTACTAGATTGCAAATCTATCGGAGTCTTTACGTAAGCGCCTGATAATAGTACTAGATGCGAGTTTACCCCAATATTATATACTCCGCCTGCAAGAATCGCGAGATAAACTTGCCATCCCCAGATTAGATAAAATGAGGCTAATGCAGTAGAAATCATTGTAGCAATTACAATAAGCCACCATTTAGAATTTAGATATTCGCGGTAGTTTATATTTTGAGTCATCATTAACTGATAGTAAGCGCTATCCCAACTCGGCACATGTTGACCGTAAGTGAAAAGAAAACCTCCCGTAACGAAAATACCAGCAAAAATCTTCAATACATTCGAATCAAATCCTGGATTATTAAAGAAAAGTAATCCGTAGAATAAAAACATAACACTTACAAATAAAGTAGATTTTGCTCGTTTATTCCTTGTGATCAATCGTAAATCATTTTTCAAGAAACTTCCTAATTTTCCAAATCTTTCCAACCAAGAAAAATTTTGAGAACTTGCCATTTCATGCTTTTCGACCAAAACGCTATCAAGTCGTAGGCCTGATAGGAAGAATTTAAAAGTCAGGATCGAAATTAAAATTAATGCTGCAACTGGCACAATCCACATATAAAGAGTAGTAGATATCGCATTAAAAAACGGGAAAGTTACCAATGTAATATCAACAATTTCATAATACTGCAATGCGGCAAATGCTACGAGGACAACGAGAAATATTGTAAATAGATTGTCTTTATTATTTAGAATTACATTTAGAAAATTCAGAAAATATACAATTGCAAGCATGGAAATAAACCAAAGCAAGGTTGAGACGACATCATATCCATTTATAAACATTACAATAGTAAAAGGAACAAAAAACAAAAGTTGAAAAAAGTTGAAAACAGATAAGAGAGTTTTTCCAAGGGTAAACTTTACAATCGTCGACTTCCTGATATTCATCAAAAGCAGCGGCTTTATATTTAGCACAGGTATTTTCTGCAAAGCCAATCGTACACATATGTCTGCAAAGAAATAAAAAATTAAATATTTGTTGACAGTAGCTAATGGCTCCAATTTTAATTCCTCTTTTATTATAAAGAAAACTCCTATTCCCATAAATAGGAATGCAACCATAAAATATACTGCAAAAAATCCCATAATGATCTTCATAGCCAGCGAGTTGCCAAAAGATGCAGATCGCACAAAGGATTTCCATTCGAGATATAAAAATTTCTTTACCATAATAGATTGTTTAAAAACAGTAAGTCGTAAAAATATAAAAATGTTACAAACTAAAGTTAATTTCACAAAAAGATGTTAGAGTATTGCGAATCCGCTAACATTCTGAGAAATTTGCTACTTTTGTAAAAAATCTATATTAATGTCGTCATTCTATAAATTAAGTATAAAAGAAGTAAGACGCGAAACTGCAAATGCAGTTTCAGTTTTATTCAACGTTCCGGCAGAATTAAAAGATCATTATAAATTTGTAGCTGGTCAATATATCAACCTAAAACTGACTTTGGACGGAGAAGAAATTCGCCGCGCCTATTCTATCTGTTCATCTCCTCAAAGTGGTGACTTGCGAATTGCGATCAAATCAGTATCTGTAGGTGCTTTCTCAAATTTTGCTAATAACAAAATGAAAGCAGGCGATGTATTAGAGGTAGGAACTCCAGAAGGAAAATTTACTTTTGAACCAAATCCAACTTCTCAGAAAAACTACGCCGGATTTGTGGCAGGAAGTGGAATTACGCCTGTAATGTCAATATTAGAAAATGTATTGGACAGCGAACCAGAAAGTACATTTGTCTTGGTTTTTGGAAACAAAACTCCGGAAGATACCATCTTTAGCACTCAACTACACGAACTTCAATTGAAATATACCGGAAGATTCTTTCCACATTATGTATATAGTCAAGCGAAGATAGAAGGAGATCTTTTTGGTCGAATAGAAAAGTCTACCGTAAATTATATTCTAAATAACAAACACAAAGAATTTGATTTTGATAAATTCTATTTGTGTGGTCCTGAAGAAATGATAATTCGTGTAAGCGATGTTTTGAAAGAACATAACATTAAAGAAAAAGATATTAAATTTGAGTTATTTTTTGCTCCAAAAGCCGAAAATGAAATTGATGCTTCTCTAGATGGCACTACGAAAATCACAGTAATGGTGGACGATGAGGAGACAATTTTCGAAATGTCTCAAAAACAATCAGTTCTTGATGCCGCTCTTAAACAAGGAATCGACGCTCCATATTCTTGCCAAGGCGGAATTTGCAGTAGTTGTTTAGCTCGTATCAAATCCGGAACAGCCGAAATGAAGAAGAATGCGATTTTGACCGATAAAGAAATAGCCGAAGGACTGATCTTGACTTGTCAGGCACATCCAACTTCGAAAGAATTATATATCGATTATGACGATGTTTAGGAAGTTTTAGATTGTGAGTTGTAGCTTATATGTCTTGATTATCAAATCTTAATACGTAATACTTTCATCTTAATACTTATTTAGATTGAAAAATAAACTCGAAATATTCAAAAATGCGCAATTGTTGTTGGACGAACCAGAAGTCCAACAACTTT
>CBDUDY010000089.1:0-8912 GCA_965366055.1 uncultured bacterium | reverse complement strand
TAAGTTCTGTGAAAATACTTGACAAGTACATTCTAACAAGCTTTATAACTACATTCGGAACTGTATTTGTAATCCTATTTTTAATATTTATTCTGCAAACAGTTTGGCTATTTATAGGAGAACTTGCTGGGAAAGATTTAGATGTTTTTCTTATTTTTAAGTTTCTTATCTACAAAATGCCAAGTGTGGTGCCGCTGGTACTACCACTTTCGATCGTACTTGCTTCGATTATGACTTTTGGCAATCTGTCAGAAAATTATGAATTTGCGGCAATGAAATCGGCAGGAATATCTCTTAATAGAGCTATGCGCGGCTTGTCAGTTTTTATTGCACTTTTAGCAATTGCTGCATTTACCTTCGCTAATAATATAATACCATTCGCAGAATACAAGTTTGTCAACTTCCGTAAAAATATAGCTCAAGTCCAACCTGCCCTAGCAATTGCCGAAGGGCAGTTTAACGATGTAGGCGATTACAATATAAAAGTCAACAAAAAATCCGGGAAAGACGGCAGAGACTTACAGGGAATTACAATTCATAAAAAATCTCAGCTTGATAGCCGAAATTCTACGGTGATAAAAGCTAAAACTGGCGAACTTATAAGTAGTAAGAATTCCAGCATACTGCAACTTGTCCTTAATAATGGCTACTACTATGAAGATATTATTCCTAAAAATTTTCAGGATCGAGATAAGCTGCCATTTGCAAAAAGCTCATTCAAAAAATATATTCTTAATATAGATCTTTCTTCACTTACTGGTGGAAATTTGGACGAAACGCAGATTAGCAATACTAACAATATGCTTACTGTAAATGAACTTAAATATACTATTGATTCTCTTGGAACGGATTACACCAAGGAATTAAAGTCGTTCTCTGATAATAGTTATCAAAGAACTGGTGTTTTAACTCCTTATCAACTACCAATACAAAATACCAACCTTCCTCCTATCGAGACCAAAGTACTTCCTGAAAATATTCCAATTTTAGATATATTCGAAAAAGCAGATCAAAGCGAAATTTTGAAAGTTGCCAATAGCTTTGTTTTGAATAGCGCTTTTGGAATAAATAGTTCTAAAGTTGAATTTGAAAATAAGCAGAAAAATATTAACAGTCACTGGATTGCCTTCTACGAAAAGTTTGTAATCGCTTTTTCGTGTTTTCTAATGTTCTTTATAGGCGCACCTTTAGGTGCAATCATTCGAAAAGGTGGATTAGGTCTTCCTATTGTTTTTGCAGTTTTAATATTCATCATCTTCCATTTTATCAATACCTTTGGCAAAAAAATTGCTCAGGAAGACGAAATTTCTCCGTTTTTAGGAACGTGGATGTCATCAATTGTACTTACACCACTTGCCATTTTGCTTACTCATAGAGCAACAAATGACATCGGACTTTTTAATATGGACAGGATAATCGAGCCTATTCAAAAATTATTCAAAAAACTAATACCCTCAAAAAAATAATACTATGACGACTGATATAATTGCACTAAATACTATTGAAGAAGCGATTGAAGATATTCGTCAAGGCAAGATAATTATTGTTGTAGACGACGAAGGACGTGAAAACGAAGGAGATTTTATTGCAGCTGCAGAAAGAGTTACTCCGGAAATGATCAATTTCATGGCTACAAATGGCCGAGGTCTTATCTGTGCCGCTCTTACTGAGAGAAGATGCAAAGAGTTAGATCTAAATTTGATGGTAACCAATAATACAGTTCTGCACGAAACGCAATTTACGGTTTCGGTGGATCTAAAAGGAAACGGTTGTACAACTGGAATATCTGTTCATGATAGAGCGAAAACTGTTTTAGCACTTGTTGATGACAATACGCAACCAGAAGATTTGGGACGTCCAGGACATATTTTTCCACTCAGAGCAAAACAAGGTGGAGTTTTAAGAAGAACAGGTCATACTGAAGCAACTATTGACTTTGCTAGATTGGCAGGATTAAAATCGGCTGGTATATTAGTCGAAATTTTAAATGAAGATGGATCAATGGCGAGACTTCCACAATTAATGGAGGTGGCTAAGAAATTTGACTTGAAAATTGTATCAATTGAAGATCTAGTTGCATACCGAATGAAACATGATAGTCTGATTGTAAAGAAAGAAGATTATGATATTCAAACAAGATTTGGAACATTTCGACTTCGAGCATACCAGCAAACTACCAACAAACAAATGCATATTGCTCTTACAAAAGGTACTTGGAATGATGGTGACATTGTTCTCACCAGAATAAATTCTACTGCAATAAATAATGATATTCTAGGAACTCTTACTCAGACAGAAGGAGATAAATTAGATCGAATCTTTGCAAAGCTTAATGAAAACGAACAGGGTGCTGTAGTATTTATCAATCAAGAAAACCATTCCGTAGATTTATTAAACAGACTTACTGAACTTAAGGTTTTGCAAGCACAAGGAACTATGCAAGCTCCAGAAATTAAAATGGATAACAAAGACTTCGGTATAGGGGCACAGATTCTCCACGACTTAGATATTTCAAAACTAAATCTTCTTACAAACTCTGAGCAATCAAAAAGAGTGGGAATGATAGGTTATGGTTTAGAAATTTCGGGATATACAACCTACTAATAATAGTTGCTTCTAAAAGTTTTAGAATTTTTTAAGTAAATTTTGTAATACTTTAGATACACAAGAATGTAAATTTGTCAAAAATAACCCTCAACAAACACTCCAATGAAAAAATCCCTTATGCTTATGTTAGTAGCGATTATGTCTCTAACTTTTAGCCCACTTCAAGCCTCTAATGACAAACCAGTTACACCTGTAGAAACTGCTGCAGCAGCTGCACATGCTGAATCATTATTAAATCGTTTGAATGAAATTAAAGAAATGGACAGATCTGACATGTCTAGAGTAGAAAAAAGAGAATTGCGCAAAGAAGTAAAAGCTATAAAAGCTGATCTTAAATCGAGCAGCAATGGTATTTACCTTTCTGTTGGAGCAATAATTATTATTATTTTACTGCTGATCTTAATTTTATAATTAGATAAATTGTCGCTAAATAAACAAAACTGCTAATTTATTTTTAGCAGTTTTTTTTTGATATTATAATTTGAAAATACAAAAATATCTTCAGGTTTTCGTTATCATTCCGCATTGCAGATTTCTACTTTAGAATTGTAAAAACTGAAGAAGAAAAATTTATATTATCAATTTTATTATTATAAGTTAATGATTGCAATTTCTTCCAACTTATGCCGTTCATCGATTAAAAGATGCATGTTAGCCGATTAAAATTTTTTATTGGTAGTTTTGCACTTATAATGTATAATATATAAATCCCCACTACCTACTCATTATGAAATTAAAAATTGCACACTTTTTATTGATCTGCCTACTGTCATTTTCAGCATCATTTGCTCAATCTTCGCTTTCAAAATCAGCATCAGCAAAAAATACTGAAACGTCTCAAAATTCAACTTTTAGATATTATTATTATCCTAATCTGCAGGCATATTATGACAAGCAAACTGATTTATATCTTTTTCGTGTAAATAAGCAGTGGATTACTGCTGACAGCTTTCCAGAAAATTATGGCGGATATTCTCTATATAATAATCATCGAGTGAAAATTGATGATTATGATGGCGACGATATTATCGAGCTCTTACCAATTCATAAGGTGCAATATCCTTATAATTCTAAAGGGAGATTAAATAAGGAAGATAGTTAAAAGACTTTAACAGTCACAATCATCTGATAATTGAGGCAGAAACAAAGAGGTTTTAGTATATTTGGAATTTATCAAAATTCACAGATTTAATGCTCAAATCATCTTTTTCTCTGCTTCTTTATTTTATATTGATTCCACAATTTTCTCACTCGCAAACTCCTGTAAAGAAAGATGCTGCTGCAATATATAGTGACATCCAGAAATTAAATTTTTTAGGATCTGTTCTATATCTTGCTGCACATCCAGATGATGAAAATACACGACTAATCTCTTATTATTCTAATAGTGTTCATGCTCGTACTGCTTATCTTTCCCTCACTCGTGGTGATGGAGGTCAGAACCTTATAGGAACCGAATTAAGAGAGCAGCTCGGAGTAATTCGAACTCAAGAACTTCTTGAGGCACGTAAAGTAGACGGAGGAATTCAATACTTTTCCCGAGCTAATGATTTTGGATATTCTAAAACACCAGACGAAACTTTAAAAATCTGGAGTAAAAATGAAGTTCTTAGCGATATCGTTTGGGTGATGCGAAATTTTCAGCCAGATGTTATCATTAATAGATTTGACGCTAGAACACCAGGAACAACCCACGGACATCATACGGCATCAGCAATGTTAAGCTTAGAAAGTTTTGATTTGGCAAGTGATCCAACTAAATTTCCCTCTCAACTTTCATATGTAAAAACTTGGAAACCCACCCGAGCATTCTTTAATGTGTCTTATTTCTTTTACGGAAGTCCAGAAGCTTTTGATAAAGTAGACAAATCAAATTTCACCAGCATTCCGACCGGCGTTTTCTATAACGCTCTGGGCAAAAGCAATCAAGAAATTGCAGCTCTCAGTCGAAGTAGACATCAATCGCAAGGTTTTGGATCTACTGGTAGTCGCGGCATGGATACCGAATATTTAGAATTTGTTAAGGGCAAACCTATAACTTCAACAAATATTTTTGAAGGTATTGATACATCTTGGAATCGTGTTCAAGGTGGGCAAGAAATCGGAAAAATTTTAGAAGATGTTCAAAGAAATTTCGATTTTAAGAATCCTTCGGCATCTGTTTCAGAATTACTTAGAGGCTACAAGCTTATTCAAAAGCTTGATGATGCTCATTGGAAAGCTGTTAAGTCGGAAGAGATATCAGATATTATACTTTCTTGCCTCGGACTTTATACCGAAGCGGTAACTCAGCAACCCGAAAGTACTCCAGATGATGTTGTTAAGGTTTCGATGGAATTTACAAATAGAAGTGCTGTTCCAGTAATATTAAATTCAATAACTGCTTTTCCTTCTGCTGAGAAGAAGGTTTATAATAAAAAACTTGATAATAATAAATCTGAAAAAATTACTGCTTCTCTAAAACTTGCCAATGCGCCTTATACTGCTCCATACTATCTAAATGACCAAGCAACTGTAGGAATGTATTCTGTTCCTGAACAAACAGATCGCGGCAGACCACAAATAGATAGATCGGTTAGACTTATCTACTCTTTCCAAGTTGATGGAACAGAAATATTAAAAAATCAAGAAGTCTCTTATAAATATAATGACCCTGTAACTGGAGAAATTTTCGAAAACTTTGATTTAGTTCCAGCAATTACCACATCAATAACCGAAAAGGTCCAAATTTTTACTAAGAAAAAGATGGCTGTTACTGTAAAAGTAAAAGCTGGAAAAGACGCTGTCAAGGGCTCGTTACTATTAGATCTTCCAAAATCTTGGGAAGTCACACCTTCTGAGATTTCGTTGTCGATTGCATTAAAAGGTGCAGAAGAAAACTATACTTTTACTGTAACTCCCCCCAAAGATCAGGAAGAAGTAACTGCCCAAGCAATCGCAATTATGGATGGCAAAAGATACGATATGGAACAAACGTATATAAGATATCCTCATATTGCTAAGCAACAAGTTTTGCAGAAAGCTCAGGCAAAATTCATCAAACTTGATATTAAAACTGGAAAGCAGAAGATCGGATACATCATGGGTGCTGGTGATGAAGTTGCCACTAGTTTGTCTCAAATGGGTTACGATGTCCAAATTTTAAATCCTACAGATATTTCGAAAGAAAGCCTTTCAAAATTTGATGTGATAATTACTGGAATCAGAGCATATAATACTATATCGGAACTTGCTTTAAAACAAGATCTCCTTCTTGATTTTGTTCATTCAGGCAAAACTATGATTGTACAATACAATACGCTTGGCAAATTAGTAACAGATAAAATTGCGCCTTTTCCACTCGGCATTTCGAAAGATCGTGTGACGGATGAAAATGCAAAAGTGAATTTTTTGGCGCCTCAGCATTCAATATTGAACTTTCCAAACAAGATTACTCACAAAGACTTCGAAGGCTGGACACAAGAGCAAGGATTATACTATCCAAATAAGTGGGACAAGGCTTTCACTCCAATAATTTCGTCACATGACGAAGGAGAAGATCCTAAGAATGGGGCAATTTTGGTCGCTAAATATGGCAAAGGTCAGTATATTTACACGGGTCTCAGTTTCTTCAGAGAATTGCCAGCCGGAGTTAGTGGCGCATTCAAGCTAATGGCAAATATGATTTCAATTCCTTATTAAAATGAACAATCTCAACAAAATAGTTTGGAAAAAAAGCTACTCTTGGGTACTAATTGCAAATTTCCTATACATCGTGACTTTTTATTTTCTAATGCAAATATTTTCATAGACAATGCATCAAATTGATTGGATTATACTCATTGTAACCCTACTTTCTATAGTTTCTTTTGGTGTTTACAAAACACGAGGAAGCAAAAATGTAAAGGATTTTATTCTCGGTAATAATGAAACACCTTGGCATGTGGTCGGGCTTTCGGTAATGGCGACTCAGGCGAGTGCTATTACATTTCTGTCAACTCCCGGTCAAGCATACCACGACGGAATGGGTTTTGTTCAGTTCTATTTCGGACTGCCAATTGCAATGGTAGTAATATGCATTACGTTTATTCCCATTTACCACAAACTCAAAGTTTACACCGCTTACGAATATTTAGAGCAACGTTTTGACCTAAAAACGCGTTCTCTCGCAGCACTACTTTTCCTTGTACAGCGCGGTTTAGGAACTGGATTAACTATTTATGCACCGTCGATAATACTTTCGACGATTCTAGGTTGGAATCTAACTGCTATGAATATTATGATTGGAATTCTAGTTATAATTTATACAGTTTCTGGCGGCACAAAGGCCGTAAATGTAACTCAGAAACAGCAAATGTTTGTGATCATGTCAGGTATGTTCATCACTTTTTTCCTGATTTTGCATTATTTGCCCAACGATATGACTTTCAGCAATGCACTACATATTGCTGGTGCAAATGACAAAATGGACATTGTCGATTTCTCTTTTGATCCAGAAAAGCGATACACTTTTTGGAGCGGAATCACAGGTGGATTTTTTCTTGCTTTAGCTTATTTCGGAACAGATCAATCGCAAGTTGGTCGTTATCTTTCGGGGAAATCTATCAAAGAGAGTCAGATGGGACTTATTATGAATGGACTTCTAAAGGTGCCGATGCAATTTTTCATCCTACTCACAGGTGTGATGGTATTCGTGTTTTTTCAATTTAACGACGTACCTTTAAATTTCAATCCAAACAATAAAATTGCTGTCGAACAGACAAAATATAAAGATGAATATCACGATCTTGAAAGTAAACTGGCAACTCTTTCAGATGAGAAAAAGGAACTTAATTTGCTATATATCGACCATCTAAATCAAAATTACGACAATCCGATTTTAAGACAGCAACTTCAAGGACTTTCTGGTAAAGAAAAAGAGCTGCGTGAAGAGGCAAAAGTAATTATTGCAAAAGCAGATAGCAAGACCGAAACGAACGACAAAGATTACGTTTTTATACATTTCATTTTGCATTATTTACCACAAGGATTAATTGGTTTGCTTCTTGCGGTTATTCTTTCCGCGGCGATGTCTTCATCAGCATCAGGTCTTACTGCGCTTGCCTCTACAACTGCAATTGATATTTATAAGAGGAATTTGAAAGGTGAGAGATCTGAAAAACATTATGTAAACGCTACCAAAGTTTTTACACTCATATGGGGAATCATCGCGATTCTTTTCGCGTGCGTTGGAACATTATTTGAGAACTTAATTCAGCTAGTAAATATTGTCGGATCTGTCTTTTACGGAACGGTTTTAGGAATATTCTTAGTTGGCTTTTATATCAAATTCGTCAAGGCTCAAGCGATATTTTGGAGTACAGTTGTGAGTCAATTGGCAATATTCTATATTTATTATCTTGATGTGGTTAGCTTTCTTTGGCTCAATTTTATTGGTGCAATGCTCACAATCATCATCGCAATTTTGCTGCAATTCACCATTTTTAGAAGATCTAGAAGTTTGGCTTTACAAGCAGAATTATAATTTTTTGGAGCTAATCGCGCCATTCACTTCAATTCCTCGTTGCAGGTCTTTTTTCTAATGACATAATAGGAGCTTCCTTTGGTCGCTCTATTATGCCAGGAAAAAATAGACCTGCTGCCTGCGGGATTTTCGCTCCTGTCACGGCTATGGGTTTAAACTTTCATTAAATATTCCTTGAAAGACATATACTACCTGTATTAGAGTTTTCCATGTAAAACATTAATTTGTAGAATGGTTTTCATCCATCCTACAAGTAAGTCGTTCTTTCAGGACATTGGAGTTTGAGGAATAAAGTAGATAATATAAACATCAAAATGAGAAATATCCTTTTTATGGCGTAAAGTTAGCTTCCAAGCTCATCTATGGATTCACTCCTAAATCAAAACCCTCTTAAAAGTCTGCCACCATTTCAGGATTTTGTTTTTTAAACTCGATCTTTTTGAATGGGTTGCACCCATTCCTGATATTTTTCGTCCTTTCAGACATTAGGAGTATAAAAAATATTTTAGAAATTATGCTTATCCTTCAAGAAATTAGGATATACTTTTAAAAAGCCCTGAAAAAACTAAATATCTAGGATACTACGGACTTATGAAAAATTTAAATATAGGAAGAAGTCGTATAATTATGTGGTAAGTGTAACGTAATCTCTATCAGGGCATCTATTTTTACTATTCTACAAAACTAAGGTAAGTGCGATCAGAATGGTAACTTTTCTTCAAAAAAAAACATAAATCCAATCATTATACCTTTCGAAATGCCGAAATCTCCTTCATTTCCATGACTTTCAAAATACAGATCA
>CBDUDY010000088.1:0-8944 GCA_965366055.1 uncultured bacterium | reverse complement strand
AAGGTTTGGCTGATGGATATTTTGTACTTCCTTATACAATCGGAGCTTACTTAGCGCCAGATATTAAGACAGGTCCAATTCCAACAAATACGCCAGAATTTGACGCTGCCGAAACTAATGTTAGAACTCAATTAGAGCGTTTCGTTAATAATAAAGGAATTCACTCTGTAGATTACTTCCATAGAATTTTAGGTAAAATCATGTGGGACAAAGTTGGAATGGCTAGAAATGCAGAAGGATTGAATGAAGCAATTCATGAAATCTCTGAACTTCGTGAGCGTTTCTACAAGGAAGTAATGGTTCCTGGATCTATGGATAGTTTTAACCAAGAATTAGAAAAAGCAATGAGAGTTGCCGATTTCTTAGAGTTGGGTGAGCTTTTCGCTAAAGATGCTTTACACAGAAATGAATCTTGTGGAGGTCACTTTAGAGAAGAATACCAAACTCCAGAAGGTGAAGCACAGCGTGATGACGAAAACTTCGCTTATGTAGCAGCATGGGAATACACAGGGAAACCTAGTAATGCCATCCTTCACAAAGAGCAATTGAAGTTTGATAATATCAAACTGGTTCAACGTAGTTACAAGTAATAAATTTTTAATAAGACAACCGCAAAAACGGTCAGAATTTGACATAAAGTTTTTTGAAGGTTATAAAATATAGTAGCATGAAACTCACATTAAAAATATGGCGTCAAAAAGACGCTCAAGCAAAAGGGGGTTTAGTCGATTATCAAATTGATAACATTTCTGGAGATCAGTCTTTCCTAGAAATGCTTGATGTTCTTAACGACCAACTTATTACAAAAGGCGAAGAGCCAGTTGTTTTTGACCATGACTGTCGTGAAGGAATTTGCGGTAGCTGTTCATTATACATCAACGGTGAAGCTCACGGGCCAGATAGAGGTGTTACAACTTGTCAATTGCACATGAGAATGTTCAAAGACGGTGATACGATTCACATCGAACCTTTCCGTGCAAAAGCATTCCCAGTTATCAAAGATTTAGTTGTAGACAGAAGCGCTTTTGATAGAGTGCAACATGCAGGTGGATTTATTTCGGTAAATACTTCTGGAAATACTGTAGATGCGAATACTATTCCTATCAACAAGCACGATGCTGATACAGCGTTTGACAATGCAACTTGTATTGGTTGTGGAGCATGTGTAGCGAGCTGTAAAAATGCTTCTGCGATGCTTTTCGTATCTGCAAAAGTGTCTCAGTTTGCGCTTTTGCCACAAGGTAAAGTGGAAGCTGCTGACCGTGTAAAGAATATGGTAAATCAAATGGATGCCGAAGGTTTTGGTAACTGTACCAATACTGGAGCGTGCGAAGTTGAGTGTCCAAAAGGAATTACTCTTGAGGCTATTGCTAGAATGAATAGAGAGTACTTTGTTGCAAATTTCTAAGTAAATATGTTTCTATAAGAAAAGGCGTTCATTTATGAGCGCCTTTTTTATTTTGTAGGGTTTTGAAATTTGATAATTTGTGGCAAGATTCAGATCTTTTTTTGGGCGAGACCTGCGCTAGAAAATTTGTGGTAAAATTGAAATTATTAGGTGGCGCAGGTCTGCCTTTCCACTCTCAATCTTTGTTGTAGCTTTTGCTCCGCAAAGCCACAACCAAGCATCTCCGCTGCAATCCCTCTCGCAAAACCTCAACACACAACAAATTAAACAAATGGTAAAACTCTTAATGCGATCTCGATTTTATTTTGGACCATCACAATAACTTCATTATACCAATCCTTTTTCAAAAGCAACGCGAACTAGACCTGCACTATTCTTAACCGCAAGCTTCTGCATCAAATTACTTCGGTGCGACTCAACCGTTTTTATACTGACAAATATTTTTTCGGCAATTTCTTCGGTAGTGAATTCTTTGATTATCAATTCCAATACTTCTTTTTCGCGAACTGTCAACTTCGGAATAAACATCGCCGAACTGCTAATCTGTCCAATCGATTCATTCAAAAGAATCTTCCGTATGTTCTCTTGCAAATAGCGTTCTCCCTTCAACACAGTTTTTATAGCTTCAACAAGCTCATTTTTTCCAGTATTTTTTAGTAGGTAACCAACTGCACCATTCTTCATCATCTGCTTTATAAAAGACACATCTTCATAATTGGTCAAGGCGATTATTTTTAATTTTGGGAACTTCAGCATCAGATCTTTACAAGCTATGATGCCATTTCCGTCTGGAAGGTTGATGTCCAATAACAAAACATCAATTCTATCCGCTAAAAGAGATATCGTTTCTGCAATCGTTCCAAAAGATTGCGAAACTATAATTTCCTTACTGGATTTAAGCATCATTCTAATGCCTTCAATCACAATCGGGTGGTCATCGGTTATGGCTATTGCTATCATCTTTTAGTGCTTTTAAATCAATTGTGATATGATATGAACTTCCTTGGTCATTGCTGTTAATTTCAAGATCAGCGTTTAGAAAATCCACACGAGAATAGATATTTTTTAATCCAAGTCCTCTTTTTGCCGAATTTAAGTCGAAGCCAATTCCGTTATCTTCAACTGTTATAAAAAGTTCACTTTCGTGAAAATTTAGCTGAACGATCGCTGTGGTTGCTAGTGAATGCTTGATAATATTATTAATCAATTCTTGAATGATGCGATAGATCACAGTTTCAGTTTTCTTGTCCAGCACATTCGAATTTCCAAAATATTGTAGCTCAATATTTAGCGGAAGCGAAAAATTTATTTTCTCGCAATACTCATTCAAGGTTTCTACCAAGCCAAAATCTAGAATTGAGGTAGGTATCAAATTATGAGAAATACTTCGCACTTGCGAGCATGCATTGTCAATCATCGTGATTATCTGGATCAGATTATCGTGATTTTCGGCATCCATTGGAGCATCTTCCAAAGTTGATAACCGATATTTAATTGCGGATAAATCGCCATTTAATCCATCGTGTAATTCTTGTGCAATACGTTTTCGTTCTTTTTCCTCTCCATCAATTAATGCCTCAAGATTTGAAATCTCCTTGTCCTGCTTTAAAGCTTGAATCTGCTTGTTTTTTAATTTATGCCTTTGCTTAAAATAATACCACAGAATAATCGAAATTGAGATCAAGCCAATAATTATAAAATAAAAAACCTGCTTTTCCTTCTGACTTCTCGCTAGATTGAGTTCTTGTTTCAGTAATTTGTTCTCATTTTCTATATACTGCTTTGTGATATTCTGTATATAATTGTTGCTGCTTAGAGCAATCTTTTCGTTAATATTAAGTAATTCAGCTTGCACGAAAGCCAGTTTTTCTAATTGCTGATTAGCTCTAAAAGCTTTGATTGCAGTTTTAAAAAATAGATTTTGATAGGAAATGTTTATTTTCTTGTCGGAAATCAAATCCATAGCTTTTTTAAACACGACTTCAATTTCTTTTGAATCTCTCGGATAGCATTGCAATATATATCCGTAACTACCTAAAACGATATCATCATAATTTTTTTTCTCGGCAGATTTTATGCTCTTTTCCAAGTAATATAGTGCATCAACTATCCTATTGCTTTCCAAATATATCTGTCCGTAGGTCTGTTCTATATTAGGAATGCCTCTATCATTACCGGACTTTTTTGCAAATAGATAGGCTTCTGAATTATACCATATTGCTGAATCTGATTGATGTAATTTTAATTTTATTTGGGCCATATTATTGTAGACATGCTCATTCAAAATAGTATATCTTAAATATTTTTTGGCTACTTTTCTAGGCTGAAAATCTCGTGCTTTCCAAAGCATGCGTTGAGCTTCTTCAATTTTGTTCGATTCGAATAAATTAATTCCCTTGAAAAAATATCCATTAGATATCAATAAACTATCTTTTAATTGTAGGGAATTTTTAATTGCTTTTTCAGCTTCGTTAATGCCAAATTGATAAAGTCCATTGTAATAAAAAAGTTCAGATTGCAAACTATTTATAAATATCGTTGTGGTGTCAAGTTTTCGAAAGCCATTCAATTCTTTAGCTATATCCAACCATTTTTGAGCAGATAATAAATTGTCTTCTTCCAAATATTGTTCTGCAAGAAGAAAAGATTTAGCCAGCTGACATTCAGCATTTTTGCAATTTTTATAATTTTGAATACTGTTTATGGTCGGCAGCGTTTGTGCAGTGCCTATTGCGAAAAGCGAAATAAATAAGATGTTTAGAAAAATTTTCATATTCTTCTTTTTCTGATTTGATAATTCAGCACATAAATCGAATTATAGACTTCTGTCTTTAGAAAGTTTTCGATTTTTAAAAATCATCTAATTAAAAACCTTAATCACAACCCATTATATTTTATAGATATTTTTGGCAATGTTAATTTATGAAATAAATCTTGTGAATTTACTTAAATAGACCAGAAAAGTAAAATTTCTCTAGCCTTAAAAGTTTTATTTTTTGACTATTTTCTTTTCTAAAATTGATGGTCCAGAATGTAACCGTATTAAATAAATGCCACTAGAATAGGTGCTTAAATCTAAAATTTTCACTTCGTCAGTATTCGAAGAAAGCACTTTGGCATTCATGTCAATTATTTCTATTTTGTCGATAACGGCATTATCTAAATTAGAAATATGTAATTGTCCAGGAGTTGGATTCGGAGCTAAAACGATCTCGGGGGTGAAATCCTGTTTTATTGATAAATTAGAATCAAAACCAATTACGTTCGAGACCAACAACATTATGGCATCTGAAGTAGTCAAATCTTCGGCATGGGAAACAAGATATATATTTCCATTCTCAGAAATACTTGCTTGAGTTTGGTAGGAAGTCGGAATATTGTTTTGATTTATACGTGCGCTTCCATTTTCTCCAAATGTTGGTATTGGATTTCCTATCAAATCATAACAATGAATGATCGCAAAACTCGAATTTTCGGCATTTTCCTTTTTATAAATGTAAATTCTATTTCCATTTACGAGAACTTTTATTGGATCGGGATTAATAGAATAGTTGCCCAACTCGATATGGAGAGAGTGATCAAAAAAACCTTCGGGACTCACGCGAAAAACAGATTCTGAATAATTAGTTCCTTCTTCAAAAGATGTAAAAGAAAATACAATTGAGCCATCTTGTTGCAGAGATGAACTGGAATATCGAGAAGTTCCTCCTTCAAAAAACTCAGTTCTGGCGGCATTTCCATTATTACCAAAAGTAAGATCAGCGCTTCCGTTTGAATTGAATTTCTTAAACAACACGGAATATCCTGAAACACCGGCAAAGGTCTGATTGACCACTATTTTATTATCTGGTAAAATCAGTAAATCATTATTTTTCAAATAATTTTCTCCTAGGCCCGACATGGAAATGAAATTGTAAGTCACAACTCCTCCAGTTCCAAAGCTACTATCAAAAGCACCATTTTCTGTAAAGCGCCATAAAAAAATATGTGGAGTAACAACACCATTTATGATCATCTGCGATCTTCCGGATGCCACTATTTTATTGTCAGACTGCACGGCAATGTGATAGATACATTCAGAGTTTGGACGAGGCACATCAACCACGCCATTTATTCCAAATGAAAGATCAAAAGTACCATCGGCATTTAGACGGAAAATCCTTTCGCTATTATTAAAATTAGTGCCGGCTATTAGAATTTTTCCATCATCTTGCAACGCCATAGCAGCAGCGCTCGAATGTAGATTTTCTGCTACATCATCAGCTATTGAGCGAACAATTCCATCGCCACCACCAAAATTTGTATCAAGTGTACCATTTGTGTTGTATCGAATTAATAAAGCTTCATATCCTTGATCCGAGAAATTTGCTTCAGCGCAAGCTAAAAGCTTTCCGTCCGGTTGTACAATAGTTTTATTAATAGAGAATCCCTCATCATTTGCGTAAACACTAGCATCCCAACCATCTTGACTAAATTCATTATTAAGTGTTCCTGCTTGTTGAGCGCTGATTGCAATTGGCATAAACAATGCAACAAATAAATAAATATTTTTCATAACTCAAAAATTTAGAAATTAATGCTTGATGATTTTTTTCTGCACAATTATGTCATCTGAATAAAATTTCACAACATAAATACCAGAGGAATAAGAACTTAAATCAATCTGCGAATTATTTACTTCACTTACTGAAATCGTTTTTCCTAGAATGTCAATAACCTCGATTTTGTCAAAAATTAAATTTTCTGGTTTTGAAATTGTTATCATCCCTGATGTTGGATTAGGAGAGACCGTAACCAAATCCTTGTAAGAATCGGTCTTAATTAAAAGATTTGGATCAAAGCCAAACACATTTATTGCGAGAAACTTTTTATCATCTGTAGTACTCAGATCTTTTGTGCCAGATACTAAGTAAATGTTTCCGTCGGGAGAAATTGCTACCTCGCTTCCATAAGATTGAGGAATGTCATGCTGGTTAAGTATAACAATTCCATCATTTCCGAATGTTGTCACTAAATTGCCATTTAAATCAAAACAAAAAATGTGGTCGTAATTGTATCCTTCAATTAGTTTCTTAATGACATATAATTTGTCTCCCGATATTTTAAGTTGCAATTTTTCGGCATTATTTGTAGGGTTACCTAAATTCACATTGAATGACGGATCTATTTCTCCAAAAGAATTTAAGCGGAAAAGTGATTCAGAAAAAAACGTGGTGTCATTAAAAGAAGTAAAAGACGATATGATCGAGCCATTTTCCTGAAATGCTGATCCAGAATATCTAAACCCGGCGAGAGATGGATCTGTTTTTATAGAGGAGCCATTTGTGCCAAATCCAACATCGATACTACCATCAGCATTTAATCTTCGTAGTAATAGAAAGTATTCATCTGCATTATTAAATGTTTGATTGATAATTATTTTATCATCCGAGTCGATTAAAAGTTGACTTACTACTAACGAATTTTCACCACTTCCAGCCCAAGTAGAAAAATTATACGATACTATTCCTGCGTTTCCAAAACTTCCATCAAGAATTCCATCTTCTGTAAAGCGCCACAAAAATACAGACTGTGTCATAATTCCATCAATAGTGCGTCTTTCTGGTCCACAAACAACGATTTTATTATCAGATTGAATCCCTACATAGTAAATAATTTCACCGTTGAATCTAGGCATATTAGTAACCCCATTAATTCCAAAAGAAAAATCTAATGAACCATCAGTATTCAACCGAATAATACGTTCTTCGGCTGTAAAAATATCGCCTACAATTATTATCTTTCCAGAACTTTGCAATCCCATATCGCTACCTGCAATCCATAAATCTATTGCTGGGTCATCTTTTGTTCTTACGGTGCCATCTCCGCCGCCAAAAGTACTGTCAAAGCTTCCATCATTGTTGTAACGAACTAGCACTGCCTGCCTTGCTTCGGTGGGAAAATATCCCTCAGCACAAGCTAAAATCTTTCCATCAGGCTGAATGATTGTTTTTTTTAGTGTGAATCCATTGTTGTTGCCATAAATACTGGCATCCCAACCATTTTCACTAAAAAAATTGTTAAGCGTCCCTGCTTGTTGAGCATTACTCATACCAGAGATCACCAATATCACTATTATATAAATATTTTTCATCAGTATTTTTTTATAATTATTGTCTTATAATTTTTATCTGCACAGGCTCTTCGGAAGAGTAAAATTTCACAACATAAATACCAGCTGAATAAGAACTTAAATCAATCTGCGAATTGTCGATGTGCGGCATTGAAATAGTTTTTCCTAGAAAATCAACAATTTCAATTTTGTAAAAAACTAAGTTTTCTGAATTTGAAATGTTAAGAAGCGCTGTTGTAGGATTGGGATATACTCTAACTTCAGGTCTAGAAAAAGAATCTGTTGCCATTGTAGTTTGCGCTAATATTACATTGTCAAGCCCGCCAGTATCAGCGCCATTGACATATTCACCTCGAATTTTTAAGCTAGAAATATTTGACAACACTGCCATTATTTGTTCAGAACTGGCAAACTGACCATCGATTATAGATCCTACTTGCCAAGCATTAATCGTATCCAAGATTACACTATAGGATGTCCAGTCAGTTCCAGGATTGTCGGCCAAATCATAAACAATAGTGATTTCGTCATTGCTAATCATTAAATCATCAGTATCGAATTGAGCATTAATGCTACTTTGTTTTAAGTCAAAACTCAGAGTTTTGCCAAAGGAATTACTTTGATCTCCCAGAAATTTAGCTGGAGCTGACCAATACCATACACCGCCAGTTGAGGTATCGTCCGCAGAGATAAATCCTCCCGAATTACCTCCGTCAGCAACATATTGTGGAAAAGCGCTTGTAGCGTCTCCAACGACAATCCAATCTTCAGCATCCGTTATAAAATCGCTACTTATCTGTTGTGCATTTATAAAACCGACAGTTAGAAATGCGTATATTCTAATTATATTTTTCATCGTCTATGGTTTTAAAATTATTCTTTAATAATTTTATGTGCGTAAATTTTGTCGTCACTCTCCAAATTAATTAGATAAATTCCATTTTGCAGAGTACTGATGTTAATAGGTTCACGTGAATTATAATATTCTTTTGAAAAGACAATTCTTCCAGAAAGATCAATTAATTTAAGAGAGGCATTTTCGAAAATAAGATCAGATTTAATGTTAAATATTCCATCTGAGGGATTTGGATAAACGGAAAATTTAGAGGTTTCAAAGGTTTCGTTTCCAAGTGCAGCACAATTGTCAATTACAAGGATAGGTGATAGTTGTGTTGCAGTGTTGCCAATTCCTAGTTTGCCGCCGCCTTCTCCAAAAGCATAAAAAGTATTGTCGCTTGTAGAAACTAAAGAGTGATAGAAACCCGAAGTGGCAATTCCAGTAATATTCTGAACGTTTATTACTTGTACAGGAGTTGGCCTGTCTATTGCAGTTCCATCACCAAGCTGTCCGGAACTATTAAGTCCGCAGGCCCACGCCGTTCCATCATTTTTGAGAAATAAATTGTGATATTGCCCGCCAGCAG
>CBDUDY010000087.1:0-8950 GCA_965366055.1 uncultured bacterium | reverse complement strand
TCTAAAAAACAAAATTCTATTTCAAAATATTGTTTTGAATAATATTCACAATAGCGCTTACTATATATTGAATTCCGATTGCAATAACGATAAAGCCGACTATCTTACTAATTGCCACAATTCCAGAAGATCCTAATATTTTTACTAAGTAATGAGCGGATCGAAGGATAATAAAAATACTCAATGCGACGCATAAAATCGCAGAAACTGCAACAATAATATCCAATGTTTCATTGTGCTCCTGATAAAAAGCAATCAGCAAAGAAATAGAGCCAGGACCTGCAAGCATTGGGATCGCGAGTGGAGATAGCGCGACGTCATTTCTTTTCTGAGCATCATTTTCGGTCTTTTTATTAATACCACGCTGCTTGGTAATCTTTCCAGAAAGCAATGCAAATCCGGAGTTTACGATGATAAGACCTCCCGCAATACGCAACGCATCGATGCTTATTCCGAAGAAACTTAACACATATTGTCCAACGAAATAGGATACAATCAGTATAATAAAAACGTTGATTGCAGTCCATAATGAAATTCGACTGCGTTCCTTTTTCGTATCATCTTGAGTAAGCGCCACAAAAATAGGTGCGGTTCCTATGGGATTTAGTACTGAAAACAGCGCTGCAAAAAGATAAATAAAAAGTTCCATAAAATATAATAAGCGTTTTTGAAATTAAAGCCTGTAATTTAATGCTCGGCAAAGGTAGAATCTATAATTCTCGTATTAATATTTTTAAAGATAAAAAATTTAACCAATTCAGATGTAATATTTCAGTTACTTTTGTATTAAATGAAAAATTGCAAAATATGAAAAATAAAAAAACTTTAGTATTAGGTGCTTCGTCTAATACCGCGCGATATTCTAATATGGCTATCAAGAAACTTCTTCAATTTGGACATTCGGTTGTAGCAATCGGACTGAAAGAAGTGGAAGTAGAAGGAGTGAAAGTGCAAACAAAACAAGTTCCCTTTACAAATATCAATACCGTTACTCTTTATTTGAATCCAGCGAGACAAAAAGAATATTATAATTACATTATAGATCTTGCGCCAAGACGTGTAATCTTTAACCCTGGAACAGAAAATCCAGCATTTTACGAATTGCTAAAACTAAACAACATTCAAGTGGAAGTTGCTTGTACGCTTGTGCTACTATCTACCAGTCAGTACTAACAAACTGCCGCGCAAAAATAAAAAACGACCTGATCAAGGTCGTTTTTTGTTTTTAATATATTTTCTCAATGGCTTGAATTCCTTTCTTAGAAATTGCAAGTAATCCCAAAAATGTGATGAGTCCATTAACGATGATTAATTCATTGTCAAAGATGTATCCTCCAAATAATGCTGCAGAATTTTCATATAATAAAAATGTAAGTGCAGGAGAAAGCAGGCAGATGTAGGGAACAATTTTGTCTGCCACGATTCGGTTTTTGACAAATAATCCAAAACTGTACAATCCTAATAATGGTCCATAAGTGTATGATGCTACTCGGAAAATCATTCCTACAACAGAAGAGTCATTTATGCTGTTGAAAATTATAATTACTAGAAACATCAAGAAAGAAAATCCAACGTGGACTATATATCTTGTACGAACGCTATTCGGTTTTTCGGCATTTTCTTTTTTATTCATTCCTAGAAAATCGACACAAAAGGAAGTTGTTAGTGCAGTTAATGCCGAATCTGTAGTAGCAAACGTGGCAGCTACAAGTCCTAATAGAAATACCAAGGATGGTATAAATGCTAAATGGTGAAAGGCAATTTCTGGAAAAAGTAAATCAGTACGAGGTTTTCCTGTAATAAGATCTTTGGGAACTTCGATGCCAAATTTATTCGCGTATATGTAAAGAAGTGCACCCACGCCCAAAAAAAATAAATTGATAATGACAAATATCGCGGTAAAAGTGAACATGTTTTTCTGTGCTTCGCCAATGTTTTTGCACGACAAGTTTTTCTGCATCAAATCCTGATCAAGACCAACCATTGCAATTGTTACAAAGATTCCGCCTAGAATTTGTTTGACAAAATGATATCTGTTTCCGATAAAATCTTCGTAAAAGAAAATCTTTGAATAGTTAGAGTTTTTCACAGCTTCAAAAGCCTCGATAGCACCTAAATCTAAACTGTCGCAAATAAAATAGATAGTCAAGAATACTGATGAAACGATGAAGAATGTTTGTAAAGTATCTGTTATAATTATGGTTTTTAATCCGCCTTTGTATGTGTAGGCAAAAATTAGCGCAAGCGAAATTAAAACTGTCATTGCAAAAGGAACACCGTAGTGATCAAAAACATAGCGCTGCAATACAATTACAACTAAATATAACCTGAAAGCGGATCCAATTGTTCTGCTTATTAGAAATATAGAAGCAGCAGTTTTATAGGAATATTTGCCCAATCTGTTTTCTATATAACTATAGATAGAAGTCAGATTCATGCGATAGTACAACGGCAGTAAAAGTTTTGCAATAATTATAAATCCAATTGCATTTCCCAATACAAATTGAAAGTATTTGAATTGCTCTCCGCCGGCTGCGCCAACTTCTCCAGGTACTGAGATAAAAGTTACTCCAGAAAGGGCGGTACCAATCATTCCGAAAGCAACTAAGTACCATTTGGCATTTTTATTTGCGCTGAAGAACGCTTCGTTGCCACTGTCTTTTTTGCTTACAAGATATGATATGAGAAGTAGAATGCCGAAGTAGATTACTATCAGCATTAGAATTGTAAATGGAGTCATCAAAATAATTTTGTAGGCGCAAAATACGAAAAAAATTAGTCTACTGTGAGAGTAAATATTTCGAGTGTAAAATTGATAAAAAAGCCAACTGAAAGAATTACTTTTGTGCTATGGAATTCTCTTCAAAATTATTAGAAAATGCTGTTAATGAGATGTCGCGTTTGCCGGGTATTGGAAAGCGTACAGCATTAAGGCTTGTGCTGCATTTGCTAAAGCAGCCAAAAGATCAAACTGAGTTTTTGAGTCAAGCTTTGAGTACGATGCGGTCAGAAATTAATTTTTGCGAAAGCTGTCATAATATTTCAGATACTACTATTTGCGAAATCTGTAGCAATCCAAAAAGAAATAAAAGCATCATTTGTATAGTCGAAGATATTCGCGATGTAATGGCAATAGAAAATACTGGGCAGTTTAGAGGTGTGTACCACGTTTTGGGTGGCAAGATTTCTCCTATTGATGGCATCGGCCCAAGCCAAATTAATATTGCTTCTCTAATTACAAAATTAAAAGCCTCTGAGGTCGACGAACTTATTTTTGCATTAAGTCCCACAATGGAAGGCGATACAACCAATTTTTATATTTACAGACAAGCCAAAGATCTGGTCAAAACAACCTCGGCAATAGCGAGAGGAATTGCTGCTGGAGATGAACTTGAATTTACCGATGAGGTGACTTTAGGGCGAAGTATTTTGCAGCGTATTCCATTTGAAAATTCTCTCAAAACCAGTTAGTGAATTTAAAGACTGTCTTTTTTTGATATTAAAAATGAAAAACTATCTTTGTTTACTAACATGTTTGTAGAAATGACAAAATTATTCTTGTGTTTATTGACAATTGCTTGTCTATTCTCATCTTGTGTTCCAACCAAAGACCTTATATACTTACAAAATAAGTATCCAGACGAAGTAGTTGCACCAATGAGTGCAGTTGCCTCAAAACCCTATAGACTACAAGTAAATGACATCGTAAGTGTCGAAATAAAAGCACTTGACTCAAAGTTGGTCGAGATGTTTAAAACTTCAGAAGTCATCAATAATCAATCTGCCGAAACATTGTATTTTAGTGGATACACAATTGACGATCACGGAAATATTAGAATTCCATTATTAAATGAAATTAATATTCTGGGACTAACGGTTGCAGAAGCGAGGCAGACCATTGAAAAGCAATTGCTTGCAGAGTATTTTAAACCCACAGCTAATATCTTTGTAAGTGTAAAACTTGCAGGTTTTAGATACACTATCAATGGTGAAATCCAATCTCCGGGAACAAAAACGCTTTTGCAGGACAAAGTAAACATTTTGGAAGCTGTTGCCAATGCGGGAGATATTACAGTTACAGGCGATCGTAAAAATGTTGCCGTGATTAGACAATTTCCACATGGGACAGAAATTCATAACATAGATTTGACAGATATAAATGCAATGAAGTCTCCATACTATTATTTGCAGCCAAATGATTACGTTTACATTAAACCATTGCCACAAAAAACCTGGGGTACTGGTACTACAGGATTGCAGTCATTTACAACTATAATTTCTGCGCTCACATTAGTGACGACAACTATATTATTGCTAACCCGATGAGACTATGCTAGACAATAAGGACTTTAGCTTTCTTGAAAATCAGAATACATTTGATTTTAAAGGCTTTCTGATAAAAACTGCGAGCTATTGGAGATGGTTTTTAGTAAGTTTAATTATTGCTTTTACAATTGCGCATCAAGTAAATATTCGAAAGGAAAAAATCTACTCGATGGACACTACCGTTGTAGTAAAAGAAGAGAATAATCCTTTTTTTACTTCTAATACTTCCCTGGTATTTAATTGGGGCGGTACCTCAGATCAGGTGCAGAATATTTCTTCAACTATCAAATCACGAACTCACAACGAACTGGTAGTTGAAAAATTAAATTATTATATTGACTATCTTGTTCAGGATGACTATTACACCCGTGACGCTTACGGCGCTGTGCCTTTTTACATTAATTTGGATAAGAAAAAGGCTAATATTCTAGATCAATCTATTTACATCACTTTCATAAACGCGTCAGAATTTGAACTAAAGTTAAATTTTAGTGGATCTAATGTTGAAACAGTTTCGTATGCAGACAATAATCGATCTGATGTGAGAGTTGCAGAGGGAGAATTTACAAAAAGATTTAAAGTAGGGGAAAAAATTACTCTGCCTTTTCTAAATCTAGCTGTCGAAATGAACAGTCAGCCTGGAGATTATATTGGCAAAGAATACATAGTGAAATTTCGAAATTTTGATGACGTAGTCGCAGCATATCGCGGAATTGGAACTGATATTGATGCAAAAGCTGGGTCGCTTATTACACTTTCGCTTCAAGGTACGAAT
Organism: uncultured bacterium; assembly: GCA_965366055.1. Lineage (GTDB taxonomy): Bacteria > Bacteroidota > Bacteroidia > Flavobacteriales > Flavobacteriaceae > Flavobacterium. The sequence continues at coordinate 3,849 of CBDUDY010000087.1, read as the reverse complement.
AAGGCAAGAATGGTAGATTACCTTAACGAAACTGTAAAAACACTTATAAAGTCGCAGCTAGATAGAAAAAATCAATTTGCAACCAACACAATTGCTTTTATCGACAGTACACTTGCCGCAATGGACAATCAACTGAAAGTTTCAGAAGGCGAAATGAAATCTTTTACAAAAGACAAAAATGTATTTGATATGGAGGCGGACGGAAGTTTGATTTCCGGTAATCTCCTTCAGTACGATGTTCAAAAAGACGGAATTCTAAGGAAAATCGCGTATTTAAATTCTCTTAATAATTATCTGAAAAACAGTATCGATTTTTCTAAACTTCCAGCGCCTTCTGTTGCTGGAATTGACGATCCCAACATATCTACTAACGTTTCAAAAATAATTGCACTTTCTGCCGAACGATCTGAGCTAGCATATACAGTCAAAAGCGAAAGATTATTCAAAGATTTTGACGTACAGATCGAAGCGTTAAAGAGAGTATTGTTAGAAAACATTAAATCTGCAAAAAGAGAAGTAGACTACGATTTGTCTTTAGTTAATTCCAAGATTGCGGGAATTGAAAGTGATATCAGAAAATTACCTTCTGACAAGCAAGAATATGTAAAAATTAAGAGAAAGTACGACCTAAGCGAAAGCATCATAAATTCATTTCTTGCTAAGCGCAATGAAGCCGAAATAGTAAAGGCTGCGAACTTATCTGATATCCATTTTATAGATTCTGCCAAAGATATCGGTCGCGGACTAGTTGGTCCAAATACTAGTGTCAATTATATTCTAGCGGCATTTCTAGGAATGATAATTCCGCTGCTAATTATATTTGCATTATTTTTTATAGAAGATTCTATTCTCAATACAGATGATATTACTAGAAATACGAACATTCCAATTATAGGTGTCATTGGACTCAAATTGGGTAATTCAAATTTAACAGTATTCGAAAAGCCAAAATCTGCACTTGCAGAATCTTTTCGCGCTATTCGTTCGTCTTTACAGTTTATATACAAAAAGAATAATCTTGAGGACAGCAAAACCTTGTTGCTAACTTCTTCTATTAGTGGTGAGGGGAAAACTTATTGCAGTATAAATTTAGGAACTGTTTTCGCTTTAAGTGGAAAAAAAACAATCTTAGTTGGATTGGATCTGCGTAAGCCTAAAATATTCGAAGATTTCGGACTTACCAATGAGATTGGAGTAGTAAATTATTTGATTGGACAGTCAACTTTTGAGGAGGTTATCTTCCCTACAAATATTCCTAATTTAGATGTTGTTAGTTCAGGCCCAATTCCGCCGAATCCCTCTGAATTACTTATTAGTGAGAATATGATTGAGTTTATTAATAAACTTAAAGAAAAATACGATTATATATTATTAGATACTCCTCCTGTTGGACTAGTGTCTGATGCAATCGAATTGTCTAAATTTGCAGATGTCACTCTGTACGTGGTGCGACAAAATTATACTAAGAAAGAAATGATTCGTTTACTAAATAACAGGACCGATCGTAGCGAACTTACAAATGTTTCTATTGTCTTTAATGGCTATCAGAATAAGGCGAAATATGGCTCAGGTTATGGAGATGGTTACGGTTATGGTTACGGATATGGTTACGGAACGTATGCCCAAGGATATCACGATGATGAAGAAGATCATTCAGTAATGGGCAAAATTAAAAAGATTTTTAGAAAAAAATAAATATAATAATGATGACAGATAACGAGAATACTACAATTTTGATTACCGGTGGTGCTGGCTTTATAGGCTCTAACCTCTGCGAATATTTTATAGGTAAAAATTACAAAGTTGTATGCTTAGATAATTTCGCAACAGGTCATCGTCATAATCTTGCTGCGTTTATTAATCATAAAAATTTCACTTTAATAGAAGGTGACATTCGCAATTTAGACGATTGTAAGAAAGCGGTTGAAGGTGCCTCTTATGTTTTACATCAGGCGGCATTAGGTTCAGTACCGCGTTCTATAAATGATCCAATTACCACTAATGATGTCAATGTATCAGGATTTTTAAATATGCTTGTTGCAGCACGTGATGAGAAAGTGAAACGTTTTGTATATGCGGCAAGTTCATCCACTTATGGAGATTCTAAAGGATTGCCTAAGGTAGAGGATGTCATCGGAAATCCACTTTCGCCGTATGCAATTACTAAATATGTAAATGAATTATACGCCAATATCTTTAGCAGTAGCTACGGACTTGAAACAATCGGTTTAAGATATTTTAATGTCTTTGGCCGTAAGCAGGATCCAAATGGCGCTTATGCAGCGGTAATCCCTAAGTTTGTAATGCAACTTATGAATAATGAAAGTCCCGTAATTAACGGTGATGGAAACTTCTCTAGAGATTTTACGTACATCGATAATGTGATTCAGATGAATGAGCGCGCTATGACGACTCAAAATTCAGAGGCTGTAAATACTGTTTATAATACTGCTTACGGTGATAGAAATACACTAAATGATCTCGTAGGATATCTTAAAGAATACCTTTCTCAGTATGATGCAAAAATAGCAGATATCGAGATTGTATATGGTCCCAATAGGGCAGGAGATATCCCACATTCACTTGCGAGTATTGACAAAGCTAAAGAATTATTGGGTTATGATCCTCAATTTTCTATCAAGGAAGGTCTTAAAGAAGCTGTTGGATGGTATTGGGAGAATCTAAAGAATTAAGAGATTGAAATTTCAAAGGTTTAAAATGAATTAGGAGATTTTAGGATTTTAAAAAGTCAATTAATCGATCTCAATTAGATGCTCGAGAATATCGAAATTTATTTTAAGGCGCTCAAGTTGGAAAAGTCATTCTCAAATATATTATAAGGTTGATAATCTAAAAGAGCATTAACTATTAATTTGACAATTTCGAAAAAAAATAAAAATTTACTCAGGTTTCTTCCGTTAGAATTTTCATCATTAGTGAATTCCGATATAAAAATAACTGAATATAAAGAGTGGTGTTTAGCGCCATTTAACCTACATAGATTAAAAGTGATATGAATATTAAAAAAATCTGTTGTATTGGCGCCGGATATGTGGGCGGACCTACAATGGCAGTTATAGCTCAAAAATGTCCATCAATACAAGTAACAGTAGTCGATCTTAACGAAGCTAGAATTGCGGCTTGGAACGATACTGATTTAGATAAATTACCAATATACGAGCCAGGATTAGCTGAAATTGTTGCAGAGGTTAGAGGCAGAAATTTGTTTTTCTCTACAGAAGTTGAAAGGGCAATCGAAGAAGCAGACATGATATTTATTTCTGTAAATACTCCTACAAAAACCTACGGATTAGGGAAAGGAATGGCTGCAGATTTGAAATATATTGAGTTGTGCGCCAGAACAATTGCTCGTGTTGCCAAAACTGATAAAATTGTTATCGAGAAGTCAACTTTACCGGTGCGTACTGCTGCAGCAATCAAAAGTATTCTAGATCACACCGGAAATGGCGTGCAGTTTCAGATATTATCAAATCCTGAATTTCTTGCAGAAGGGACTGCTGTCAAAGATTTGCTTGCTCCAGATAGAGTTTTAATTGGAGGAGATGATTCAATTGAGGGGCAGATTGCAATTGCCGAGTTGGCTTTCATCTATTCAAATTGGGTACCACAAGAAAAAATACTTACCACAAATGTCTGGTCTTCTGAGTTGTCAAAATTAACTGCAAATGCATTTCTAGCGCAGCGAGTTTCATCGATAAATGCGATGTCAGAGCTGTGTGAAAAAACTGGCGCCGATGTCAATGAAGTTGCTAAAGCGATAGGAATGGACAGCCGAATTGGACCAAAGTTTCTAAAAGCTTCTGTAGGTTTTGGAGGATCTTGTTTCCA
>CBDUDY010000086.1:0-8963 GCA_965366055.1 uncultured bacterium | reverse complement strand
CTACGGCAAATGCCCGCGCCGGATTGTAGAGAATAGCGGGAATAGCTGCCAAAAAGTAAATGTTGAAATAGTGCAAAATTCCCTCCTCTATACAAAAAGATAAATTAGAGTTGCAAAAAGCTTCGAAAATAAGAAATTATGGCAAAATGTGCGATTGCTCATTATTAATTAAACACCTATCTTTGCACCTCAAATTTAATAGGTATGATTAAGATTACGCTGCCCGACGGAACGGTTAAAGATTTTGAACAGAATGCGACTCCTATGGATGTTGCCAAAAGTATTAGTGAAGGTTTTGCCAGAAATGTGATTTCGGCATCTTTTAATGATACGACTGTAGAAACGGAAACGCCTCTTACGACGGACGGAAATCTTGTATTGTATACGTGGAATGATGCCGCTGGAAAGAAAGCTTTTTGGCACTCATCTTCTCACGTGCTCGCAGAAGCACTTCAGGATTTGTTTCCTGGAATTAAACTTTCGATAGGGCCTGCAATTGAAAACGGATTTTATTACGATGTCGATTTTGGCGAAAATTCAATAAGCGACAAGGATTTTAAAGCAATTGAAGATCGTTTTCTTGCCATTGCTCGCGAAAAACATGAATTTACAATGCGTTCTGCTACAAAAGCAGAGGCTTTGGAAATGTATGAAAAGGAAGAGAACCCATATAAAGTCGAGCTAATTTCGAATCTTGAAGACGGAACAATCACTTTTTGTGATCATTCGAAATTCACAGATTTATGTCGCGGTGGCCATATTCCAAATACTGGAATTATCAAAGCGATGAAAGTTATGAGCGTGGCTGGTGCATACTGGCGCGGGGATGAAAAAAATAAACAGTTAACTCGTGTTTATGGTGTTTCGTTTCCCAAGCAAAAAGACTTGACAGAATATTTGCACTTGCTTGAAGAAGCTAAGAAACGTGATCATAGAAAATTAGGTAAGGAATTGGAACTTTTTGCATTTTCGCAAAAGGTAGGGCAAGGACTTCCATTGTGGTTGCCGAAAGGTGCCGCACTTAGAGATCGCCTTGAGCAATTCTTGAAAAAAGCACAGAAAAAAGGTGGATACGAGCAGGTTGTTACACCTCATATTGGAAATAAAGAATTATACGTGACTTCAGGTCACTATGAGAAATATGGTGCAGACAGTTTTCAACCGATTACGACTCCTACTGAAGGGGAAGTGTTTTTGTTGAAACCGATGAACTGTCCTCACCACTGTGAGATTTACAATGTACGCCCGTGGTCTTATAAAGATTTACCGAAGCGTTACGCTGAATTTGGTACAGTTTATAGATACGAACAATCGGGTGAACTTCATGGTTTAACTCGTGTTCGTGGATTTACTCAAGATGACGCACATATCTTTTGTACTCCAGAGCAGCTTGATGAAGAATTTAAAAAAGTAATTGATTTGGTTCTTTACGTATTTGGATCTTTAGGGTTTGAGAATTTTACAGCTCAGATTTCATTGAGAGATAAAGAGAACCGCGAAAAATATATTGGTAGCGACGAAAATTGGGAGAAAGCTGAAAATGCGATTATCTCGGCTGCCAAAGACAAGAATCTAACAACTGTGATTGAGTACGGTGAAGCGGCATTTTACGGCCCTAAATTAGACTTTATGGTGAAGGACGCATTGGGTCGTCAATGGCAATTGGGAACAATACAAGTCGACTATAATTTACCGGAGCGTTTTGATTTAACCTACAAAGGATCAGATGATCAACTGCACCGTCCGGTAATGATTCACCGAGCACCATTTGGATCTATGGAGCGTTTTATAGCTATTTTACTTGAGCATACCGCAGGAAATTTCCCGCTTTGGTTGATGCCAGAACAGGCTATTATATTGTCTTTGAGTGAGAAATATGAAAAATATGCTAAAATAGTTTCAGATTCGCTAGAAAATCACGAAATTCGCGCCATCGTAGACAACCGAAATGAAACGATTGGTAAAAAGATACGCGATGCAGAAGTGCAGAAGTATCCATTTATGCTAATTGTAGGTGAGGATGAACAAGAAAATGGAACTGTTTCTGTACGTCGTCACGGTCAAGAAGGCAAGGGTAATCAGACTCTAAAAATAGAGGAGTTTATCCAACTTGTCAATGAAGAAGTCGCAAAGACTTTGAAAGTATTTAACGTTTAACTTAAATTATAAAGCCATAGCAATAAGAAGTAACAGAGGTTACCAACCTCGAGTAGAGAAAAAAGATGCACATAGAATCAACGCTCTTATCCGTGTACCGGAAGTAAGACTTGTTGGTGAAAATGTAGAACCTGGAGTTTTTAAAACATCTGAGGCTCTAAGAATGGCAGATCAATTTGAATTGGATTTGGTTGAAATTTCACCAAATGCTGAGCCGCCTGTTTGTAAAATCATGGACTATAAGAAGTTTGTGTATGAGCAAAAGAAGCGCGATAAAGTATTGAAAGCTAAATCTACTCAAGTAATTGTAAAGGAGATTCGTTTTGGTCCACAAACCGACGAGCACGATTATGAATTTAAGAGAAAGAATGCTGAGAAATTCTTAAAAGAAGGTGCAAAGCTAAAAGCATTTGTATTCTTTAAAGGACGTTCTATTATATACAAAGATCAAGGACAAATTCTTCTGTTGAGATTAGCTCAAGATTTGGAAGAATACGGTAAAGTTGAGGCGATGCCAGTACTTGAAGGTAAACGTATGATTATGTTTATCGCTCCGAAGAAGAAGAAATAAGGATACTCCCCTAATCCCTGCAAAGGAGGGGAAGTACTGAGAAAGCTTGCCGAAGTGGATGGCAGAAACTTGTGAAGATCCTCCCCTAGCCCCGCCAATGCTTCGACAAGCTCAGCAACTGGAGGAAGTAAGACGGAAATCTGCGGAAGTGGAAAAGTAAAGCATTAGCAAGTAGGAAGAGAATAAAATATTACTGGCTTTGTTTTGAAGCAAGGTTGAGTAAATAAAAAGTGAAGTAAGTAGGAATAAAATAAATAAAATAGGAAACAATGCCTAAAATGAAAACCAAATCTAGCGCTAAGAAACGTTTTAAAGTTACTGGTACTGGAAAGATTAAAAGAAAGCATGCTTTTAAGAGTCACATCTTAACAAAAAAATCTAAAAAACGTAAACTTGCATTGACACATACTGCATTAGTTCACAAAACAGATATGAAAAGCATCAAACAACAATTAAGAATTATCTAAGAAGTTGTAAAAAAGTATATTGTATGAGGTACAACGTCTTAAGACTGAAATATTATCATGCAATAGACATTATACAATTTTGAAAGATTTCTTTCGGTTAAAAAAACATACAAATAACCTTGGAGTATGGCCTTTCAAGTGTCACATTAAACTGACCGCCTGCTACAAAAAAAAATTAAAATTATGCCAAGATCGGTAAACTCGGTTGCTAAAAGAGCACGAAGAAAAAAAATAATGAAACAAGCCAAAGGTTTCTTTGGTAGACGTAAAAACGTTTGGACAGTTGCAAAAAACGCAGTTGAGAAAGCAATGTGCTATGCTTACCGCGATAGAAAGCAAAACAAAAGAAACTTCCGTTCACTTTGGATTCAGCGTATCAACGCTGGAGCTAGACTTGAAGGAATGAGTTACTCACAATTCATGGGGAAAGTAAAAACTAACGGTATCGAATTGAACCGTAAAGTTCTTGCAGATTTAGCAATGAATCACCCAGAAGCTTTTAAAGCTGTACTTAATAAAGTAAAATAAACGTTTGTCAAACAACATTTGGACTTACTTACTTCATAAAAAACCATCTCTTTCGAGATGGTTTTTTTTTGGTTAAGGTTTTTGAGTATCTATAATTGAAGTTTAGATTTATGTTTTTACTTTAGCTTTGGCTCTCTCCTCTCCCTTCGGGCACCACTAAGGCGGAGGGAATTACAAGCTGATTGACGAGAGTAGATATCATACAAAAAATTTCTCTTCTAATAATGTAATAAGAGTACGCAATCTATAATAAAGCTTAATCTCGAATTGTTCTAATGTAAAAAATCCCAATAACCGAAGCTAGTGGGATTTTGTATATTTTATAAACTCTAAGTTTCTATTGAAACACCTCAAATTTTTCTCCGTCAAAACTTGCAAAAACCATTGATGGATGAGAATCTTGATGGTAAATATTGCCACCCTTATCGATTGCGATCGCGCCTGCAAAACCATCATAAGGTTTCAATTCCGCAAAAGTTTTATCAAAAGCCTGTTTTAAAGTCATTCCGTCCGTTACCCTTGTTACAATTTTAGCTGCTGTCGCATTGCTGACGATATCTTCTCCGACTCCAGTTAAACTAACTCCACAGAAGGAATTTGCATAATTTCCAGCAACAGTAGCAGAATCTGAAATGCGTCCAGGGACTTCAAAACCTTTTCCACCCGTCGATGTTGCAACAGCAAGTTTTCCATTCTTATCTAGAGCAACACAACCTACGGTAGATGTTTTAGATCCTTTTACTTTCGATTCGTACTCAGCGCGTCTTTCGGCGGTCTCTGTAGAATATTCTACAAATCCTTGGTCACGTGCAAATTGGATTGCGCCACCTTCACCAAGAATACGGTCTTCAGTTGGCATAAGCTTCTCGGCGACTTGAATAGGATTCTTTACTTTTTCAATATTGATAACGCCACTCATTTTCTGAGTTTCGCCATCCATAAGTGCGGCACTCATTCTGATTATTCCGTCGCTTTGTATCTGTGAACCTAACCCAGCATTAAAAAGAGCATCGTCTTCCAACTGTGAGACTGCAAATACAACAGTTTCAACTGCCGAATGTGTTTTCAAGTAATCATAAGAACTCTTAGCTATTTTTTTTAGTGCTTCTTGCTTTGCTACTTTTGTTTCGTGATTTGTATTTGATTCAGAAAAAAAACCTCCGTGGATGATAATCTTCATAAGTGTATTTTATTCTATAATTATTCGAGATCTTCTGCGGAAAGTGCTAAATTTTCGGCATACTGAGAAGATTTTATTGTCATTGTGTTTGTCTTTAGATCAAAAGTGTCATTGATACTCAGAACATGGATTACAAGATGATTAATTGAAATAGGTTGCCCCAATTCTACTTGGGTTAAGTTAGTATCCTTAATTTCATGTCCGTCTACCAGGATTACTAGACCTGATCCAATAGCAGTCATTTCGCGATTGTTCGTAATCAAAAGTCCAGTATCTTCCCCTAAACCAATTCCTAAAGTACGCGGATTTCCTACAACTGATTGAAACAATCTTCCGATACGTCCTCTTTGCACAAAGTGTGTGTCTATAACAACATCATCAATAAGTCCTAATCCACTAGTGATTTTTACTTCTCCTTTTAGTAGCGCTTCAGAACTACTTCCTTGATAAATCATATTATTTGAGGCTGCTGCAGCTCCTGCAGAAGTTCCCGCATAGACGAAATCTTCTCCTCTGTATTTCTCTAAAAGTAGGTCATGGAATTTTGTACCTCCCAATATTGACGTCAGCCTCAACTGGTCTCCTCCAGTAAAAATCACCACATCGGCCGCTTGTAGTCGCTCCAATATTTCTGGTGATGAAGCCATTTCTCTTTTATCAAGAAACATTACGGCAGTATTTTTGGCACCTAGATAGTCTAGCGCCTTAATATATTCAGGACCAATCTCCTTAGGAATTTTGGAAGCGGTCGTTATAATCTCGATTCGAGACTGCTCCTGATGCTTTGATTCAACTATGATACGTCTTAATATGCCGGTCTCAAAAAAATTGAGATTGTTTACCACATTTACATCTAAATCAGTCTCTGCAAAGCTCCCTTTATCTAAAGCACCTCCTATTATTATTAATTTTCCCTTAATATTCATCCTATAATTTTATTTAATAAAGCTAGCAATTTCAATGATAATGAAGATTATATAGTTAATAACAATCACTTAATTTTAAATTGATAAGCAACTTACAAATTTATGTCTTCAAAAATTTAAAAAAAAGTTTTAATGTAAAAAAAATATAAGAAATTATTTAAGTACATTGCTTTTTCATTTGTAATTTTAGGATAACGAAAATGCGAATGTTTTATTCTAATTAATCGAAAATCAAAACGTATACCAAAGCTAAATTACCATATAAAATATATCTATCGTCTATGAAAATATTAAAAATTCAGGTGCTGAAAGGCCCAAACATTTGGAGCATCAAGAGAAAAAATTTGATTCAGATGCGCCTAGATTTGGAAGAAATAGAGCAATTACCGACTAATAAAATCGAAGGCTTCAGGGAACGTCTTGAGCAGCTGATGCCTTCGTTATACGAGCATCGTTGTTCTGAAGGATGCGATGGAGGTTTCTTTATTCGTGTTGAATTAGGAACCTGGATGGGACATGTTATTGAGCATATCGCACTGGAAATTCAGACATTGGCTGGAATGGATACGGGATTTGGTCGTACACGAGAAACAAAAACTTCTGGAGTTTATAATGTAGTTTTTAGTTATACAGAAGAAACTGTTGGAATATTTGCGGCAGAATCTGCTGTGCGTATTGCTCAAGCGTTGATTGATGGCGAGGAATATGATCTGGAAGCTGACATTCAACAGATGCGAATAATTCGCGAGAAAGTTCGTCTCGGACCAAGTACAGGAAGTATTGTTGAAGAAGCTGTGGCGAGAGGTATTCCTTGGATACGTCTAGGTACAAATTCGCTAGTTCAACTCGGATATGGAATTCATCAAATGCGTTTTCAAGCAACAATTACTAGCAATACAAGCAGCATTGCAGTAGACATTGCATGTAATAAAGAACTTACAAAAAGAATGTTAGAAAATGCTTCGATCCCTGTTGCTAGTGGCAGTATTTGCGAAGACGAAGAAGAATTAAAAGAGACTATCAACCGCATTTCTTATCCTATTGTTATCAAACCATTAGACGGAAATCATGGCAAAGGAGCATCTATAAATATTACAAATTATCAAGATGCAGTTGCAGGATTGCATTTTGCAAAGGAATATAGTCGACGTGTAATTGTTGAAAAATTTATTACCGGTTTTGATTTTAGAGTTTTAATAATCAATAATAAATTGGTGGCTGCTGCTAAAAGAGTACCTGCTCACGTTATGGGGAATGGTGTTAATACCATTGCCGAACTCATCGAAGTGATTAATCAAGATCCTCTTCGTGGTTATGGCCATGAAAATGTGCTTACACAAATAACCGTTGATCGCGACACTTTAGATTTATTAGAAAAATTAGAATATACTCTCGACACTATTCCTAATAATGGTGAAACAGTTTCTCTAAAATCTACAGCAAATTTAAGTACTGGAGGAACGTCTGTAGACGTAACCGATATGATGCATCCTGAAAACATCTTTCTTTGCGAAAGAATTTCGAAGGTTATCGGACTTGATGTTTGTGGCGTCGATATTATGGCAGAGAATCTAACGCAACCCCTCAAAGAAAATGGCGGAGTTATTCTTGAAGTAAACGCAGCGCCAGGATTTAGAATGCACCTGGCACCTACCGAAGGTTTGCCCCGCAACGTTGCGGCTCCAGTAGTAGACATGTTGTATCCTCCAGGGAAGCCTAGCAGAATTCCAATTATAGCAGTAACGGGCACAAACGGAAAAACAACTACCACCAGACTAATTGCACATATCGTAAAAAATAATGGTTATCAAGTAGGATTTACAACTTCTGACGGCATATATATTCAGAACCATATGATGGAAAAAGGTGATACTACCGGACCATTGAGTGCTGAATATGTTTTAAAAGATCCTACAGTAGAGTTTGCAGTTTTAGAAACAGCTCGTGGTGGTATTTTAAGATCTGGACTTGGATTTACAAAATGTGATATTGCAGTAGTAACTAATATTCAAGAAGATCATTTGGGTCTAAACGACATTCATACCATTGAAGATCTTGCAAATGTAAAAATTACCGTTCCCGAGAGTGTCAAGAAAGGTGGATGGACGGTACTAAACGCTGATGATGAACAATGCCGCAAAATAGCAAGTCGTCTCAATTGTAAGATTGCGTACTTCAGCATGGACGAAGAAAATCCGATAATAAAAAAAATGGCCAAAACTGGCGCGATCACAGCAGTTTTTGAAAACGGATTTATTACAATTAAAAAAGGCGAATGGAAAATTCGTATTTGTAAAGTAACAAATGTGCCATTAACCCTCGGTGGAAAAGCAAAATTTATGATTGCAAATGTTTTGGCGGGAACACTAGCGACATATCTGTATGGTTTCAAAATTGAAGATATTGGACTAGCGCTTCAAACATTTATTCCTAGTGCCGCGCAGACACCTGGTCGTATGAATGTTTTTGAGTTTAAAAGATTCAAAGTTTTGATAGATTTTGCTCACAATCCATCAGGATATCAAGGCATCGCAGATTTCTTAGAAACTGTAGATTCTCCGAGAAAAATAGGAATTATTGCTGGAGTGGGCGACAGACGTGACGAAGATATTCGCGACTGTGCAAGAATTGCAGCTACCATGTTCGATCACATTATAATACGTCAAGAAAAGCATTTAAGAGGCCGTACTGATGTAGAGATCAACAACCTTCTTTTTGAAGGAATTAAAGATTCAGGTCGAAATGTAACTTACGAAATTATTGCAAAAGAGGTAGAAGCTATCAAGCATGCGATAAATATTGCCGATGAAGGTACTTATATTACTGCCTTAAGCGATGTCGTTAGCAATGCAATTGACATTGTTCAGAAATATCTCGAAAAAGAAAATGAATTGGGTATTATCTAATTTATTGTAGACATTCGAAAGTCCTTAATAGGATGCCAATAGAGAATTTAACTGCTCTTATTGGCATCCTTTTTTTTATATTTGTCAAAATCAACATATTTAATCATGAACAAACACTTATTACTAGCTCTAAGTTTTTTTATTACTTGCTCCGTAGCAGGTCAGACAAAAATTATTTCGCTGGAAGATGCTGTAATGCAGCAAGGCCGAATGTTTAGAGCAGACAAA